>PLCH01000039.1 GCA_003135585.1 Chitinophagaceae bacterium | reverse complement strand
TTCGCCGAACTGGAAGAATTTTCATTTCAAACAGATAGTGCGGCAGAGAGGAAGGAGGCGATTGAGGCTGTGAAGAAGTATTTAGATAATAGATGAAATTATTTTTGAGTTTCCTTATCAGAAGTAAAAAGCTCTATCTTCAATGTCAACCGTTTCATTATCAAATTCTCGATTTTACAATTTTCTTTGAGTAATTCTTTTAATTTTTCTCTTAGTTTTTCACCCGTTTGAGACTTCAAAACTTTATTCCTTACAAATGAATTTTAAATTATTATTCACTGTTTTATTTGTTTCGATATTTTCTAACTCGATATTCTCTCAAACCACGACAAAAGAAAACATTTCAGTTCAAGGCAAAATCATTGACCAAGAAAATAGTCTGCCATTAGCTTATGTTAGCGTTGGAGTTCTAAACAAATCACAAGGGACATTGACTGACACAATTGGAAAATTTACTTTTCCGATAAGTCAAGAAAATTTAGCCGACACATTGCAGATTAGTTTGGTTGGATGCTTCTCAAAAAGAATTGCTGTAAAAGACTATATTGAAAGCAAAGACAAAACCATTGGGCTAACCGTAAAAATTGAAGAACTCGCAGCAGTGGTTGTTACAAACGGTAAAATAAATACTGAAATGCTTGGCAGACAAGGAAGCGGAAAATTCATTCAGGTTTCTGTTCATAACAAAAAGACAGTAGATGAAACAATTGGTTCAGAAATGGGAATGAGATACAAAACCAGTCATACAAATGCAGTTTTGAAAGATTTCAATTTTTATATATCAGGCAACAACTTTAATTCAATAAAATTCCGTGTAAACATTTATTCTGTAAAAGACAATATGCCCGACACATTAATTTACAATAAGCAAATTTTTGCTAGAGTTGACAATTTTAAAACAGGTTGGACAAAACTCGATTTAGAAAATCTAAATATAAAAGTCAACAAGGACTTTATTGTAGCAGTGCAATGGATAGAGAGCAAAATGGACAGAAAGGAAAACCCAATAACAATGCTTCCTGCTGCAGTGACCCCTTTTTCAAAAAATTGCTATGCAAGAATTGGCAGTCAGGACAAGTGGAAGAAAATGGGTATTAGCTTGAGCAANNACTTTGTAACATTGGCTTACTAACTATTTGACAGAGAAAGGGTCTGCAATGCTTTCCTTGGGTATGCAATACTATTTTCATTGGATATTTAATCATTTCAATAAAAACTAATTGTCGCCCTAACCGCATTGCTCAGCTGTTAAATTTTGTTATTCCGTTATGCAGCAAATTTAATGACTTCAGATGCAAAGTGGCTCCCACGTGGCTGCTGTCCATCTTTAATACCGCATAGAAATGAGATTCAGCTTCCTTAACCCTACCTTCACCCGTTTTGCCCAATCCGGTAATATAATGGCAATGAATTTGATTTCGACTGCTCGAGTCATCGTCAAATATCATGAGATCGGGAAGGGATACGGCGAAATAATCCGTCTTCACTTCATCATTGACATGTTGTTCACCATAATCAATCAAATTATTGAAGTGGGAGGAGGCTTCCTCGTATTGCCCCAGCTTTTGCAATGCGAGCCCCATGTAAAATATTTTATCCGGAGCCTGGTCATTATAAAAAATGGCCGGTGCAGGATCTATAATGCCCATCGCGGCTTTTTCCCAATAGCTTATTGCATGGCCCCGGTCCCCCAGGCCTTCATAAGCGCAGCCCATCCAATAGTGAATATCATTTTCCAACGCACCGTACAATTTTCCCTCCCCGAGGTTGTAAGGATAAATTGCCGCCATCTTTAGCCTTTCGATTGCGTCGATCCATCGCTCTTCCTCCATGGCGGTTTTTGCCAATTCAATACAGGTTAAAATATACTGCCCCGAAGCTTTTCCCTCGCCTCCTTCCCACGGATGAAAATTTCTTGAAGCCAATAAGCTGTCTGCGATTTCATGTCGCCCGGTCAAATTATGTAATGTAATAAATTCAATAAAAAGGTCATCCCGGTCGTTCACCAGCTCCGGGTACATGTTTAACAGAGCAAGCCGGTCTTCTGGCAAATAATGTAATCGTTTATATAACTGGTCGAGTTCATACAGGAGGCGGGAGTCGGATGTATCTAACAAAAAGGCTTTTTCGTAAAAGGCAAGCGCTTCTTGTTTTAAACCCCCCTGATTATAATAAGCAAGGCNNGTAGGAAACCCGTCAAATATTTTTATTGACTTTTCCCAGGCATCGATGGCTTCTTCGTACTGTCGCTTATCGTACCAGATATTTCCAAGGTGGTACCACGCTTTATAATCTTTAGCATGGAGCTTAATAACTAACTGTAATACATCAATGTCTTCAATTCTATTGGTAAACACATGTCCCACGGGTAAAGAAAATCCTTCCATGGCACAGCTTAACGCCTTATCTGCCTGTCCATTCAGAGAATAATAATAAGCCAGGTGGTAAAATAATAAAGGATCCTGAATAGGCGGGGCCAATAGTCCACTCAATGCTATGGCTTCCTCATACAAACCCACCTTTCCGTAATCAATAGCAATTTCAATAAAGTTGTGCGGTTCATTTCTCATTCTCCTTTTCAGTTGTTGGAGCCATTTATCTGCTTTGATCAGTATCTTGGTTTCTTTTAGGACTAGGAATAATTCATAGGCTGAACCAAATTCAAATGGGTCGATAGACAGTGTTTCTCTTGCAAAAATTTCAGCCTGATTCAACCGGTTAAGTTTTCTTAATAATATTGTCTTCAAATGGCGGACCTGGAAGCCATGATTGTTTTTGATGATTGCTTTTTCAGCGAATTCCAAAGCAGTTCCAAAATTTTTCCGGAGGATATTTATTCTTGCGAGATAAAAAAAACTGTTGTGCTGCCAGGCACTGTTCCAGGAGGCTTTAAAAAAATAGTTGTAGGCTTCATCATATTTTTTTTGCTGAAACAGCGCCAGTCCAAGGTTGTAAAACGGTTCGCCGTCATAAGGATTGGGATTGTGTCTAAGCTGCGTAAATATCGCATTGCGGAAATATGTC
>PLCH01000193.1 GCA_003135585.1 Chitinophagaceae bacterium | reverse complement strand
GGCCAGTTGTTGTTGCTGGATTATTACTCATAATTTTAAAATTTAATACTTAGTCGTTCCTTAAAAATACTTCAAATACAATAGGGATGTGAATTTGTGGAGAAAAAGGGTATTATTTATTTGGCAGAAATGAAGAAACTTTATGTGAAACCTAGCAAATAATATATGCTTTATAAAAAGAAAAATGAACGTCAAATTGGTTTTTACAATACGTTTCAAGAACAGCTGAATCGTCAACATCCGTTATACATTTTAGCACGTAGGATTCAATGGGAAGTTTTCGAAAAGGCTTTTGGAAAACTTTATTCACCCAAAGGTCGTCCGGCAAAGCCTGTTCGATTGATGGTATCACTGTTGACGTTCCCTCTTCCTTAATAAAAACATATTTAAATCCTTCTTCCTTTTTTCTGATTGGCCTAAAGAAAGAGAGGTAGATATAAATACAGAATATGGCAATTGATAGAATACCAACTCCTCCGACTATTACAATAATCATTATTGTTCCTATTTAATAAAACCAACCAATTTCCATTCAGTGTCTTGACGCATCGTAAAATTTATTCCCCTTTCCTTCTCGAATCGTTATTTTAATGGCAATTCAACAATGAATTCACCTCCTTCATTTTCTTATTTATTCCGTCCTGAGCAAATCAACCGGTTTTGTCTGTATGGCGCGCCAGATCCTTACCCCCGTAGTCGCCAGCGCAATCAGGAACATACCGCCCATGGAGATGACCACGGTGGATGGTGATATCCCGACATTGATCCGAAATATTTGGTCTAGCAGATTCCTGGTCATTGACCATCCGGCAAAGCCTCCCAGCACCAGTCCCACCAGTACAACCCACAAATATCCTTTATTCATCAGCAGAAAAATATCCATAGGGCTGGCGCCAACAATCATCCGGAGTGCGATCTCGCGCATCCGTTTTATCAATGCGAGCGATATCAATGCAAAAAGACCCACTGCTGATAATAGGACGGTTACGACTGCAAGCCAGGAAAAAATACTGGCGATAGCCGAGCTTACCTGGTAGGATTGGACGATCACCAGGTCCTGGTAAAAGCCGCTGAAAGGTTCTCCCGGAAATAATTTTTTCCAGGCGCTCTCGGTTGCCAGATAAAGACTTTTCAAATCCTTGCTTTTTGCCTGCACTACCAGGCCTTGGTAGCTGTTCTCGCCTATGAGCCGCAACGCTACCGGTTCTGTGGGCTCAAACAGAGTGGCTGCGTGAAAATCCTTAAGCACCCCGACTATGGTACAGGTAGATGTATCTATATGCACCGTTCTGTTAAGTGCTTGTTCCGGTCGCCAGCCGAAAAGTGCTGCATATTTTTCCGTAACCAGTATAGCCCTTAAAATATCGCCGTGCAGGGAGTCGGTAAAACCTCGACCCGCTACCAGTTTCATGTTCATCAGGTTCACATAACCTGTTCCCACTTCCAGAAACATCGTTTCTTTTTTTACCCCTTCGGATTCAGAGACCTCATGGCGCCGCGAAAATCCAAGATGATCACGCGTTCCTGCAATACCCGTCGTTGATGAGAGCTTTGCCAATTCATTTTTAAGCGCCTCATAATGAGCTCCATCTTTTAAATAACATCCGATCGTAGAATGTAGATCATATCCAAAATCATAATGTTCCTGGAACGCGGCATTCCTAGCAAAAGCTATTCCCCCCACCAGCGCTATAATAGAAATCGAGATCTGCAGCCCTAGCATTAAACGGGAAAATAAATTTGAGCCGCCAAATTTTACACTCCCACGGAAAATAGTTGAAGGATTAAACCGGCTCAAATAAAATGCAGGATATGCCCCTGCAAGTAAGGTGGTTAAAACCAGCATAGTCGCTAAAAAGCCCAGCAACCATGGATCGTGAAGGTAATGCGCCTCCACATCAACGTACTGAAACATTTTGTTGAATTCAGGGAGCCACCAGTTGTTGATCAAAACTGACAAAACAATTCCGGCACCGACCAGGCACAAACATTCCAGCAGCATCTGAATAATTAGCTGGAAATGCGTTCCACCCATGACTTTGCGCATACCAATTTCTTTCAGTCTCCGGTTTGCGCGGGCAACCGTCGTATTAGAAAAATTCAGGCAGGAGCAAAGTAAGATGAGCAGTGAGGTTACTATCGGTCCATATATTGCAGGATCAGAAGGACGCTCGAAAAGGGATTCTGAGCGTATCACCTGGTTGAGTTCAGCATTTTTGCGTAAGGTAATCAGGGAAAAGCCAGTGGCTTTCCAATCCTGGCGTGCTTTATTTTGTAAGGGCAGGTAACGTTTCAATCCATTTTCGACAAAAGCAACATCAGCAAGATTAGGTATTTTAAAATAAGCTGCGGTATTAAGAAGAAGGCTCCAGTCATCCGCGGACACCGGTTTCCCGTTATCCATGAACATATTATCAAAGCTGGTGAGGATATCAAACTGGATCGTAGAATTCATTGGGGGATTTTTCATCAGGCCCTTTACCGTTAGCGGATAGGAATTATTTTCGCCTGCATAGAACCGTAGTGTTTTGCCTACCGGATTCTCCTGACCAAAATATTTCTTAGCCACTCGCTCCGTGATTAGGACGGCGCTGCGATCAGTGAGATCATGGCTTCCGTTTATCAGCGGGAAATTAAAGAAGCTAAAAAAAGAAGGATCGGTAAAGAGCACCAGTTCAGAAAAAGTTTCTTCTTTTATATATTGGATATTGACCCATACTTTATTCATTCGATTGACCTCAGTGATTTGCGGGAACTCTTTCTTTGCTAGGTTTACAGCCGGCATCGGGAAAAAACCATGAACGCCATCTGCACTCTGCCTGGTGGTAAGACCCCGATAAACATGGTCAATATCGGAATGAAATTTGTCAAAGGAAAAACCATAGCGATAGTTTTGAAAAGCCCACACCATGAGTGCAATACCGATTCCCAATCCGATGATATTAATCAGCGAATAAAACTTATATCGCATGAGGTTTCTTAGTGCCGTTTTAATATAATTGGTTAGCATTGCACCTGTTTAAAGAAAATGAAGTAAAACTAGATCCGTACAAAAAAAGGCCAAGCCCGTGCCGGAATTTAAGTCATTGATTTACAATGGTAAACAAAGATAATTTGACATCTGCGCAACGGAATCGATACAATCCCTGTACGGATTTGATACATTATGACTCGTCCGGAGGAAACTAAAAACTTGAAAATCAAATACGAATGGCCCAAAAGTAGGGGAGCTCACAAAGTATTGATATCCCCATATAAGCTAATTACTTTCAAATTAATGATATGATAACTCAGCTCCGTTCGAAATTTTACGCGATCTTTTTTCATTGAGGTTTTCGCCATCAAATTAATTAAGAATGATGCTTGAACAAAGGTCTGTGTCTAGAACCGAATTTTGTCTTACTAGCTAATATTAAAGAAGGAGAATAGATATTTATCAGTAGCCGGATTTTCGCATAAAATGTCCGATTATTAATTATTTTACTTTCCATCCCAGAACATGAAATAATTTCTCTCAGCTCTCCCATCAGTTCCCCCTTTGAATTTCAGATCATTGCATGAAAAGGCAAATGCTATTTTGAGACGATACAAAAAGTACCGAAGGCCGATTCCAGTGGGTTTGATGGGATTTAGTGACGGATTAGTAACAAGTATTTAGATATCCTCCATTGCTCAAGGGGAAACCCCGGGCACTCGTTGTCATTCTATTAGCTTGGTCGAATTGATAGTAATAACCCATTTCACCTTCGTCGTAGCCTACCTTATATATTTCTTCTGCGATATTTCAATTGTATTGTACTGCCGCCCCGACATTACCACATTTGTATAATGCAGTTCAAGATCAAAGAAATTCGCGTCCGCGAAACCGGTTTCTGAAGTTACAGGTCTGTTTATACTATTGAGCCATCCCCGGATATTATAATAATAATTGAGCGATTGAAGAGCATTCGGATGAGAAGGCGATTGATGCAGTTTTTTATTTAAAAGTTGACCTATTTAGGATATGAAAATAGTCTCCCAGTAGGATTGTAAGCTAAGACCTTAAATTCATAATCGAAGTATTTTAGAAAATTGAATATTTTCATGGATTGAGAATCAATGAATTTGTAATAGGATGGTTCAAGATATTTGTAAAAGTGATATTCTCCATGGTGATTTATTTCAAATTCTACATAAGCCATTTTATCTAAAAAGTCTTTCTCTATTAAATCTTGGGATTCACTTGTCGGCTTAATTACTTAAATAATTCTAGGGCTTATTACGATTTCTATTCTGTTTTTATCTTTAACCGCTTTAGTGACCGGAGGAATCGTTTCTTTTTCTATAGTAATGGGTTTATATCGTAAATCTCTTCGCACAGGAATAAAAACGTTAATCTATGTAGCCGCTATATTACTAGGCGGAGGAGCGGGTGTCATCGGTTATTTTATATTTATCTTACTTAGACATGCTCATTTTCAAAAACAATATCCACTTGTATTGAGTATTGTCGGTGGAATGGGAGGCGGTTTGATTGGAGGGTGGATTGCTCTCCGATTTATGAAAAAACTTTATACCAGGCTTAAGCCAAATTTTCAATTGTAAGGGAATTCCACTATTTGCCAGTCATTACTTTGTATACTATTTGGATATCACGAGTTCCCAAAATAAACTCAGCCTATATGAAGCATCCGATTCGTATGACGTGCCTGGCAATGTATCATACGGTGTCATTG
>PLCH01000432.1 GCA_003135585.1 Chitinophagaceae bacterium | reverse complement strand
TCTTACCCCAGACCATTTCAATCATAAACGTAAAATATACTTCCAGCGCCTTCCTCAGCCAACTTCTTCCCTGCCAGAGAAAAATATTTTTGGCAACCTGCTGGCTGATCGTACTGGCACCATGCATCGACTTGCTTTTCTGGTTGTGTTTCATGGCCTTTTCAATCGACTTGAAATCAAATCCGTCATGGTCTGGAAACAATTGATCTTCNNACATAATTCCTTTTCAGTCCATCCCCCGCAAATAAACTACCCAGCTGGGTTAAGGTAAAAGGAGGAAATGCCCATTTCAACAAAAGGATATAAAACAAGTGAAAGAAAAACAGAAAAATAAAAATGCGTTTGACCAATCGTATCGCCCGGGGTATTAGTCCTTTAGTTTTGACTGCCATCCAATGAATTTACGGTTGCAATATACAGACAGGACTACAACGAACCCTTTCAATTTTTATTGGCACTCAAAGCAAGGTATGCTAGACTATATTTTTTTCCAAGCGTGTATTTTCTATAAGCGGCGCTTCGCATCAGAAGGCCCAAAGCGATAAAAGCTCCAGCCGTGATAAAGCCTGAAGGTTTGTACCAGTCCTTGAATTGGTCGCCCCTGTACAATCCGTTTACTGCCCCCAACAATAACACACCCCCACCCGCAACCAGCAGGATGGTTCCGTTTGTTGTGTAGTTGAATTTCTTGCGTTCCGACCGGATCCGCGCGATCTCTTTATAGTGGAAGGGAATGCCATTGAGAAAAACACTGTCGTTGCGTATGGCCGTAATGGTTCCATCCAGCCACTGGTGATAAATGGTCTCCATGGTAAAGCTCATACCGGGTGCGTATACTTTTTGATTTGCCCCGTGTTTCTTCAGCTCCAACACATCTGATTGAGCCAAACTGGAAAAGGGCAAAATGTAAAAAAGCAACAGGTATTTTTTCATTGTCCGCAAAAGATACTTCAAACTAATAAGGGAAAATGCAACCAATTTGTTAAACCTATTTAATCTTTCTTCCCAAAAAAAATACGCCCCAAAGCAATGCCAGGCCAAAACCAATCAATATAGTTCCCGATATTTTGTTGATAATAGAAAGATTTTTTACAGTCAGGCGGCTGCCAAGCTTTCCGGCCATCATCACCTTGCCAATATCTGCGCCGATATTGACAAGTAAACAAACAGAGAAAATGACAATGCGTTCTTCAAAGCTGTGTGTCAGTGATAGCACTGTGGCATTGCCCAACCAGAAAATAATCACGCCGGGATTAAGTGTATTGATCAGAAAACCGGATGCAAAAATCCTGGCAAAGTCTCTTTTGCGAAAAGGCACCGCATTACCGGCCGCATCCTTTTTTAAATGCACTTTTTTAAAAAAAACAAAATAAACCCCCATGGCCACCAGGAAAACACTGCCGCCTAATGCAATATCTCTTTTATATACCAGGAGCCGGGTCACCAGTTCCGTAAAGGCATTGCTTAGTACGACCAGTATAATATCACTGAGCCATACACCTGCTACAAAACTGAAGCCGCCTTTATGCCCGTTATTTACACTCTGCTTTATTATTGTAAAAATGATCGGCCCTACCGACAAAGCAAGAACAAATCCAAGAGCAAGTCCCTTTAAGACAGATTGAATCATTGTCGTACAATGTTATGAAGTATGTTTTTCTGGTATAGGTATCTTCCGCTACAATTTACGAATAATCAGGAGAGTGAATAATATGGGATAACAATTTTTTTTCAAAAATTATGGAGCAAATAAAAAGAGGTATTACATAGCACCTGTTTCTAGGAATCTTTGCCAATCATCGAGCATCTTGCCTTTGAGTACTCTTGGGAATTTGTGCTGACCACCCACCTTGCCCTTCAATTGCATAAATTTCATAAATTTTTCTTCCGGCAATACCTTTACGTATACATCCTTTAAAGCACTTTTTCTTTCCACCGCATAATCATCGTTCAATTCTTTCAGTTTATCATCAATCTTTTGACGCAATATGGCGGGATCGGCCTGATCATCCGTTGCAAGATACCACTGGTGGGCAAAAAACAAACCATGCGGCACGCCCGCAACANNAACACTCAGGTGCTCTCCCACCAAACTTAAATAATGCCTGGTCCGTCCGGTGATAATTATCTCGCATCTTTCTTTATCCGTAAACCGTAAAGTATCACCAATCAAATACCTCCAGGCTCCCGCACTCGTACTCAGCAGGATGGCATAGTCCTTCCCTTCTTCGATTTCATGGATAAGCAATGCCTCGAATTTTTCCGACAGGTTCCCTTCGTGGTCAAAATTTTTTTCATCAAAGGGAACAAACTCCAGAAAGATATGCTCATTGGTTACCAGGCGCATTCCCTTTGCATGCTGCCGGTCCTGGTAGGCAATGAACCCTTCCGAAGCCAGATAGGTTTCAATGTAGGTGAGGGGTTTGCCCAACAATTTTTCAAACCCCTTTTTATAGGGTTCAAATGAAACACCGCCATGAACGAAGAAGCCAAGATTTGGCCATATTTCATGAATATTATTCAGGTTGTACTTTTCAATGATTCTTTCCATGCAGATCTGTATCCAAGCCGGCACTCCAACAATAAAACCAATATCCCAGTTGGGCGCCTGTTTTACGACCTCTTCCAATTTTTTATTCCAGTCTGTGTTTCTTGCAATTTTTTTACCGGGTCTGTAAAATGGAGAAAACCAAAAGGGTACCTTTCTTGGGGTTATGCCACTCAGATCCCCGGCATAATAACCCGCTCCTTTTTGCAGGCTGGTACTTCCGCCAATCATCAGCCATCCCTTACCGATACTCTTTACCGGGATATCCTGGTAGGTTCGCAGGGTAATCAATTGCTTGATCATTACGATGCGGTTGCCACGAAGCAGATCATTGGTGATGGGGATATATTTACTTGCAGATTCAGAAGTGCCTGAACTTAATGCATAATATTTGATTTTCCCCGGCCAGCATATATCAGGTTTGCCTTCGAGTGTTTTATACCACCACTCCGCATATATCTTGCTGTAGTCAAAAGCGGGAACCATCTCCTGGAATTTCCGTTCCGGATATTTGCTGAGAAGGATTTCATCAAAATGATATCGCTGTCCAAATTCCGTGAAACGGGCCTTTTTCAGCAACTTCTTTAATATTTTCAGCTGTTGCCTCCCGGGTGATTTCTGGGGCAATCGGAGGGCCCGAGCGATCGAATTGGGTAATTGAACATCAATTATCGCCATGTGGGAGTTGCAATTGTTGATTGCGCCCAAAATTAAGGTATTGACAGGAATATCAACAAATGATTGGACGGCGTAGGCCAGCCAGCGACCCGACAAATGCAGACAAAATCATTTCTTTCATCAAAGCCTGTACTTCTTTGGGAGGGAGTCTCCTGCTTTTCGGTAAATACAACAGTTACACACACCCTTCATTTGCAGGAATGCAAAACCTGCGCTGACGGAGTTGTTCAGCTTAATTACGGTTTTTGAGTTACAAAGGGCAGAAATTCGGCTTCACTTTCATTGTTATTGGTGTCGACACAACTTATCGCCAGTTGGTAATTATTCGTATCTGCATTAGGCAGCAGGATGGAGCATTCATTGGATGAAGGAATGATCCTGTAAATATTGGAGGAATTATTTCTGTCCAGAACGCTGTCTTTTAAACCAAACCGGTAGACGATAAATGCCTTGATCGGTTTTGAATTCTCTGGTTGCTTCATATGGAGGGTATGGAAATCAAAATAACTGCTGGTCCCCGTTATTTCAACAACCGGCTTGGGTGGTTTGGTCGAATCTATCCATTCCATGGGTGGTACCAGGGCCTGGCATTTAAAATAATTCTGCTGAAGGCTGTCATTCCAGCCGTTTGGATTTTTTCGAAAGCTTGTACTGCTGAAAAATATCATTCCCTGGATATTCTCGGTACTTCTTAATGCCTGGATCTGCCTGGGTAGCTGTGATTTTTCTCTCCATGCAGGGTTGCTCCCCGCCTTATAAATAGCCAATCCAATATAGCATTGCCGCCCGTAGGTATGCCGGCCCCACCAATCCAGCAGTACTTCATAGGGAACCGCCCTTTGCCCGAATTCCCAATACAGCTGGGGAGCCACATAATCTATCCAGCCTTTTTTCAGCCAAAGTAAAATATCTGCAAATAGATCATCGTAATTTGTCTGCGCGGCACGAGTCTCGCTTCCTTCGGGATCTTTTTCCTTGTTGCGCCATACACCAAAAGGGCTTATTCCAAATTTGCAATGCTTTTTTTCTTCCTTGATTGCCTTACCCAGCATTACGATAATTGAATCGGTGTTACTCCTGCGCCAATCGTCTTTTTCCATCCCATTCCCATATTTGCGCCAGGATGCATCGTCGGGAAATTCTCTTCCCCCAATCCGGTAAGGGTAGAAATAGTCATCGAAATGAACCGCATCAATATCGTAACGGGACACCATATCCCGGATTACATTTGTTACATATTGTTGAACTTCTTTATTACCCGGGTCAAAATATTTTACGTCCCCGTAAGTCAGAAACCAGCCTGGATGAACACGGGTAACATGGGTAGGCGATATGGAAGAATGGCCGATATTAAAAACTGCCCTGTAAGGATTACACCATGCATGAAATTCCATTCCCCGTTTATGCGTTTCCTCGATCATAAATGTCAGGGGATCGTAATACCGGGAAGGAGGCAGCCCCTGCTTGCCGGTAAGCCATTCGCTCCAGGGTTCATAAGGCGAGGGATAAAACGCATCTGCGGCCGGACGCACCTGCACAATCACTGCATTAATTCCATTGCGCTGGTGCATATCCAATTGCCTTATAAATTCCACCTTCTGGCTATCGGTATTAAAATTACCTCTTGACGGCCAGTCAATATTATCCACCGTTGCTATCCATGCTCCACGGAATTCGTATTTCGGTTGTGCGGCCGAATCAGAAACAAAAAATAAAAAAGGAAAAAAAAGAAATGCAGCTAAAACTAATTTCTTCATGCGTATACTTTCTGAATTATTAGAAGGCGTGAAATTACGTCATTCTGAACTCCGGATTTTATCCAGTAAATCATTCAGGGCTTTTGCATCAGTTATGGTAAGATTTGTGAGGATAGCGTCCATTTCCCCGTTGCGGGCATCCAATTTTTCAAGAAGTTTTTTCCCTTTATCAGTAATAATCACATCCACCAGACGACGATCGGTCTTGCATATGTTTTTTTTAACATATCCTTTCTTCACGATCCTGTCAACAATGCGGCTTGTATCGCTCATTTTATCCAGCATTCTCTGCCTGATCTGCAGGGTGGAAAGAGGTTCCCCGGCTCCGCGCAAGATGCGGAGTATATTAAATTGCTGTGGGGTAATATCATATTGATCAAATATCTTTTTCATTTGCTCATTCATCCAGTTATAGGTGTAAATGAGATTAATGGCCGATTTCTGGTATTCGTTTCGAAATTTGGGCTGGCTGATGTCTTTTTCTATGGTCATGGATTGCAAAACTTACAAAAACCACAAAAATAACAAATTATTCCTGCGCAACGGTCCGAATGGTGCTGATCAATTGCAAAATCGTCCATAGATGATGCGCTTCATGCAGAAGAAAAAACTCCGTCCACTGAATTAGGTTCAGGGAACCGTATTTGGGGTGAATTCCTTTTAACTTTAATTTATCATCTCCCAGACCGGTCATAAAATCAATGATAATGGACCGGTTGTGGTTTGTGTAATCCAATAATTCAGGCAATGATTTTTTTAGACAGGAATAAAAGACCGGATCATTTTCTGCAAGATACCTTTCGAACCGGGGTTGATCTGCCTGCAAAATTAAAGTCAGCCTTTGAATATGGGNNAATAAGCTGCCAAATGGACAATATTTTGAAACGCACTCCATTTCTCCGGATCAGGGGCATGCTTTAGCTGCTGCTCCGAAAACCCGGAAATCAATTCTCCTATTGTTTCGTGCTGGTGCTGCAAACGGGAAAGTATAGATGCAGACAGTGGCATGTTCCATGAATTTACTAAGTCAGTCATCCTTCCACACCCTTGTACCTTCGCTGCAATTGGCGCAAATGTCAATATTCTTCCGGNNTCGGAAATTTACATATTCACGGTTATGCCAGATATCCTTGAACAGCTTGCCCTTCAGATCACCTAACTGGTGTTGGGCATCTTTATCGAAACAACAGGGAACCGCTAAACCATCCCAGGTTATCACCGTAGCGTGCCACAAGCGCCAGCAATGATTGCGCAGCGAATTGCGGATTGCAATTTTGCCATTTTTATTTTCCCGGTAACGGCTGTATTTTTTGTTCTCGGGTATAAGGTGATTTGGATCATTTTCATAATCATAAACCTGCGCCGTTTTGAACCGAATATCATCCACTCCTACTTCCATTGCCAATTGCCTGATATCTTCCAGCTGGTGTTCGTTCGGTTTCACTACCAAAAACTGAAAGAAAATAAAAGGCGTTTTACTTTTCAGTTCTTTTCTCCATTTTACAATATTTCTTGCCCCTTCCAGTACTTTTTCTATGTTCCCACCCACCCGGTATTGCTCATAAACATCCTGTGTTGCCCCGTCGATGGAAATAATCAGACGATCCAGACCACTTTCAACAGTTTTTTTTGCATTCTTGTCATTCAGAAAATGGGCATTGGTGGAGGTTGCTGTATAGATTCCCTTTTTGGAGGCATATTGCACCATTTCCAGGAATTCAGGATTCAGGTAAGGCTCACCCTGGAAATAAAAAATCAGGTAGAGTAAATCCTTCGACAACTGATCAATCGTATCCGTAAAAAAATTCTTTTGCAACATTCCTTCAGGACGGGTAAATGCTCTAAGTCCACTCGGGCATTCTGGACAACGAAGGTTACAGGAGGTAGTGGGTTCAAATGAAATGGAAACCGGGTATCCCCAGTGAACGGCTTGCTTTGTCCATTTGCTTATATAGTAGCTGCTCAACACTTTAATGCCATTCCCCAGCTTGCGTGGAGTAAGCTTGGTGAAGAGATTGACTGTGTCATTCCAGTTAAAACGAGGCATTCTATAAAATTAGTCTGTAAGCTTCAAAACTCAATGACCCGTCTGCCTTATTTTTGCATCCCGGGTTCACTCGGGTCTATGGCCAAAAGAAAAAATAGAAATATAGGCTGGAAAATTTTACTTTTTTCAATAATCACTGCCGTATTCGTCATGGGAGGTTTTTCCCTGTATGAATGGTGGCTGGAAAGAGGATCCCATTTCATTCATTATCCCGAATTTGGCATTGAGATCCCGGTGAATTATTCGATCCATGGTATCGATGTATCCAAATATCAAAACATCATTGACTGGGAATTGGTAAAAGATATGAGAGTGGAAAATGTTCATATTGGCTTCGCTTTCATTAAGGCAACAGAAGGATTGGGTAATGAAGATGCGTATTTTGGCCGCAACTGGAAGAAAGCCAAAGATGCCGGTTTGATAAGAGGCGCCTATCACTTTTTCATCGCAACCAAAAGCGGCAAAATGCAGGCAGAAAACTTTATTAATTCAGTGACCCTGAAAGAAGGAGACCTGCCTCCGGTACTGGACATTGAGCAGAACTACGGTGTGCCGGCGGATAAATTACGCGAAAGGGTAAAGGAATGGCTGGATACCATCCACAATTACTACGGGATTCCTCCCATTATCTATACAAATGTCGATTTTTACAAACGTTTTCTGAAAGACGATTTTGATGAATATCCTCTGTGGGTGGCTCATTATCTTCAAAAAGAACGCCCGAGGATTTATCGTGCCTGGAGCTTTTGGCAACACAATGAAAGTGGCAGGGTAAATGGTATTGTTACAAGAGTGGACTTCGACGTTTTTAACGGCGATTCTCTGGAATTCAGGAAAATTCTCATGAATTGAATCCCTTCTATTGATAGGAAACGGTTATTCCCTTTAATCATAAATGCACCCAACATGAGTGGCATGGAAC
>PLCH01000278.1 GCA_003135585.1 Chitinophagaceae bacterium | reverse complement strand
GTATGGCGCGCCGGAGCTGATGAGGCTACGGAAATTACCTTTGCAAAAGATGGAAGTTTTGGCGGCAAACCGGTTAAGGCAGGTACCTACACTTTATGGGTGATCCCCAATGAAAAAGAATGGACGGTCATATTGAATAGCGACTCCAAATTCTGGGGAACCCAACATGAACAACACAAGGCCAAAGACATTCTGAAAGTAAATGTTCCGGTAAAAAACTTAAGCACTCCCATTGAACAAATGACAATCCGGTTCGCAGGTTCGGACATGATCATTGAATGGGATAAGACACAGGTAGCCATCCCGGTTAAATTCAGCTGAAATTTTCGGCAAATCTGATTAGAAATTCATACACCTGATCCAATTGTGCCCCCGTTATACAATACGGGGGCATGATATATATGGTATTACCTAGCGGTCTAAGGTAAATGCCGGCGTCCAAAGATCTGGCAGTAACTAGTGCGCTGGTCTTATTCATATAACCATCTGAACCCGTATTCAATGTGAAGGCCACAACAGTTCCAAGGGTTCTGATGTCCTTTATTCCCTTGTATTTCCTCAATCTGTCCGCAAACTTCCTATGTTGGCCGGAAATAAATTCTATTTTATCCCGGCAACTTTCATTTTCCAAGAGGTCTAAACTTGCCAGTGCCGCGGAGCATGCAATTGGGTTGGCGGTAAAAGAATGGCCATGAAAAAAAGTCTTTCCCCTGTCCTCGCTCAAAAAGGCTTCAAATATTTTTTTAGTGGCAGCAGTCACGCTAAGCGCCATGGTTCCGCCGGTCAGTCCTTTGCTCAGGCAAATAATATCAGGCTTATTTTTCAAATATTCGCATGCAAACATTTTTCCGGTCCGGCCAAAACCTGTCATTACTTCATCGGCGATCTGGACTACACCAAGGGACTTTACCGTTCCAAGCAGTTCATCCATTAAACCAGCGTCATAAGTGAGCATGCCTCCAGCGGCCTGCAGCAAAGGTTCGTAGATAAAGGCTGCAAATTCTGAATGGTTTTGATGGAGAAATGACTTTAATTCACCCAAATTTTGATGGGTCGGGGTTTCTATAAAAATTACTTCAAACAGATGACCCTGGAAGGGAACCGTAAAAATGCTCCTGCTACTCACGCTCATGGCGCCAAATGTATCACCATGATAGGAGTTTTTAAAGGCGAGTATTTTAACACGGGACCTTGATTGATTCCACCAAAATTGAATGGCCATTTTTACAGCCACTTCAACTGCTGTCGAACCGTTATCAGAATAAAATACTTTTGAAAAGTCCCCAGGCAAAATTTTCAGCAACCTTTCCGCCAGCCGAACAGCAGGTTCATGCGTAAAGCTGGTAAAGATGATATGTTCCAATTTTTTTGCCTGTTCATAAATCCGTTCAGCAAGATAAGGATGTCCATGACCGTGTATATTTACCCACCAGCTGCTTACAGCATCTATATAACTATTTCCGTTTTCATCAAAAATTAAGGCGCCCTCGCCGCTTACCGCTGCTACTGGAACAACCCCGTTCTTATGTTGTGTATAGGGGTGCCAGATAACCTGTACATCCCTTTCAGATAAACTTTTAGTCATAATAGAACCAAAGTTAGGGTCCCAGCGCCTAATATGAATTGACATGCAACGATTGTACCTTTTTATTTGTCAGATGAGTGCAATATGAGCTTGATGGATCCTCGCCAATTGGTAAAAGATTGCTTAAAAGGAGAACCTGCTGCCCAAAGGGAGTTGTATGATCATTTTTCCGGTCCCATGCTGGGCGTGTGCTATCGCTATACCAAGTCTATGGCAGATGCAGAGGATATTTTGCAGGAAGGATTTATAAAAATTTTCAAAAACCTGGACCAGTATAAATTCGAAGGAGAGTTGGGTGCATGGGNNCCGCATTATGGTCAACACTGCCATTAATTATCTTAAAAGGAACACCCGCTATCAAATCGACTTATCGTTTACCGAAACCAAACTTCAACCTATATCAGGAGATGATCCTGAAGTCATACTCCATGCAAAGGACCTGGCTGAATTAATTCGTCAGCTGCCTCCAGGATACCAGACCATATTTAACATGCACGCGGTAGAAGGTTATAGTCATGTTGAGATTGGGAAGACTTTAGGTATTAATGAAGGAACCTCCCGGTCGCAGTATTCGCGGGCACGGACCTTGTTGATTGGCTGGATAAAAAAGATTTCGTCAAATGAAAAAAACGGATCATATGCAAGACCCTGAATTTGAAAAGCAGGTTCAAAAAAAGATGGAAGAACTGATTTTCAGTCCTTCAGATTCAGTTTGGATAACCGTTGAGAAGGAGATTAAAAAGGATAAGAAAAGAAACAGGGGCTTTTTTTTACTTTTCTTCTGCCTTGGCTTTGTTTTATCAGGATTGGTTTATATTCTGGTAAGTCTGGAAAAATCCGAAAACAAGAAATCGGCCGGTTATCCCAATCAAAAGCAGCAATCCTCAATTTCTTTTGAAAAAGACCCCTCTGCAAAGCAAAAGGTTCAATCCGGGAAAATGCCGGACAGCCCTGTTGCCAGGGGTTTTCAAAAATTGGTTCCGGAAAGGGAAAAAATCAGGAAGAACAGTCCGTTTTACCCATCTGTCCACCTGATTGAAACTTNNGAATAAAAGTTCAGCAAAATTTGCCCGGGCCTCTATTCCAAAAAAGGAGGGGAAAATTGGGATTGGAAGCAATTCAGATGCTTTCAATAATGATAAAAAAAATAATAGTAATGCTGAGCCGGAGACAGCGGCGGATCTGAACCGGAAGACCCAAAATGACAGCGCAAACATTTTAGTAGAGAAAATATCTGTCCTGCCCGTAAAAAACCAGGGAACGGATTCAAGTAAATCCACCGAAAAGATGACCCAGCTGGCTAAAAAGATAGACAAAGGCAAGAAGAGGTCGTCCTGGCGCTTGGGTGTTACAGCAGCACCCGGTTTGTCAACTATTGAACAGGGCCTGTTTCAAACAGGCAGTGTCGCAGATCCTACTGCTTTTAATGCTTTTGCCCCAGGCNNGAACAAGGTTTTCCCCTTCTTCCTTTAAAAAAGGTATTTCGGTTTCAGCTGGCCTGTTTTTAAAAAGATCGATTAGTAAAAAAATATCCTTGTCGATTGGTCTCAACTATCATTATTATACTTCCAAAATCCAGACCGGTAGTAAGGTTGACAGTTTTCTATTTTTAAATCCACCAAATACAGGAAACGCCGGCAGCCTGGCTATAAATACCTATTACCGTTCAGGTTCAGCTGAAAGCATTACCAATCACTATCATTTTATTGAATTGCCGGTCCTCTTACAGCTTCAGCTGAATCCATCCAGAAAATTACCCCTGTATTGGGAAGCCGGTGCATCCCTCTCCCAATTTATCAATAGCGATGGTCTTCACTTTAACTCGGCTTCGGGAGTCTATTATAAGGATAATGGTTTATTCAATAAAACTCAATTCAGTATATCCTCCTCTTTACTGGTTGGTTTCAATAGCCATCATGCACTCTTTCAGCTAGGTCCCCAGTTGCAATACCAATTTACAGATCTTCTCAAAAACAACCAGGGTAATAAGGAGCACCTGATTTTCGGAGGAGTCAAATTTATTTTTATTCCCCATAAAAAATAGACTGCATGCAACNNTCAGGAATTCAAATTCACGTTATGAAACAGAAATTCCGCACAAAGCTAGTTGTCATGACATTATCGGTTGTCCTGTTTACAGCCGGGGGATGTCTTAAGGACAAGGTCAATTATACCTACACGCTGCGTCTGCCCGTATATAAGTCCTTAACAGCTGTAAGGGCTGGTATGAAGACTGATCCTGCGAGTTCCATTGGAACCACCGGTAAACTCTATATCAAGGGGAACTATATTTTCTTAAATGAAATGGAAAAAGGCATTCATATTATTGATAATAGCAACCCGGCCCATCCACTCAATATCGGATTTATCAATATTCCGGGTAATGAAAATATTGCCATCCGGGATGCTACGCTTTACGCAGATTCCTATAGCGATCTTGTTGCCTTTGATATAACCGATCCTCTGCACGTTCAAACAAAAAAAATTCTTCCAAACATTTTTCCCGACCGGAATAGTTATTATTTTAATTCCGGGACAAACCCCGATTCAATACAAGTGGTTGTAGACTGGATCACAAAAGACACCACTGTAAATTACGATACCTACAGGAATTATCTTTATTATACCCCAGGGGGCCCGGTCCTTTTTGCGGCATCATCATCAGCAGGGGGATCCCAAACGGGTACCGGCACAGGCGGCTCAATGGCAAAGTTCACGATCGTAAATGATTATCTATATGCGGTAACTTATTCAGACCTGAATGTATTTGCAATAACCAATCCCAATGATCCGGTCTTTGCCAATACGACGCAAATAGACTCGCATATAGAAACCATCTATCCTTTCAAGGACAAATTGTTTATCGGCTCCAATATAGGCATGTATATGTATGATATTGCCTCCTCTCCTGAGAAGCCCACCGCGATTGGCCAGTTCACGCATGCGCGTTCCTGTGACCCTGTGATCGCTGATAACGATTACGCATATGTCACCCTTAGTGACGGTACGCCCTGCCTGGGTATTGCTAACCAGTTAGATATTGTGGATATCAAAAACCTTTCAAGTCCAACATTGAAAAAGACCTATCCCATGACTCACCCGGAAGGCCTGTCGAAGGATAATACAACTTTGTTTATTTGCGATGGCAAGGATGGGTTGAAGGTCTTTAACACTGCCGATGTAAATAATATCAAACTAATCAAAAAATTGAATGAGGGGGAACCCATTGATGTGATCGCGGCCAATGGTCTTGCCGTTGTCGTCGCAAAGGACGGCTTGTACGAATACGATTATTCAGATCTGAATAATATTCATCTGGTAGGCAAACTTCTTTCGAATAATAAATAGATTATGTTCCAAAAAAAATACCTGTGCTTCCTCTTTTTACTAGCCATGGTTTTTACCAGTTGTTATTCCCAGGAAAGGCCCTCAGAAAAGCCCCTTATGTTTCATTCCATTAACCAGGTTGGGTTGCTGGACGGAAGTACAGGAACCTATTTCCAAATGCAATCGGTCAACGGTTTTCAATATAAGAAATGGTTTGCCGGTATTGGAGCCGGCCTGGATTATTATAGGTACCGGGGCTTTCCCTTATTTGTGGATGTAAGAAGGCAATTCGGAAATCCAAAAAAGTCTTTTTTTATTTATGCAGATGCGGGCGTTCATTTTATTTGGGTGAGGACCCAGGATAAAAAAGCTTATTATTTCAATGCGGACGACCAGTTCAGTAACGGGTTTTACTGCGATGCGGGACTGGGTTACCAGCTGAAGCTGAAGACAGGTTCAGCTTTATTGTTC
>PLCH01000637.1 GCA_003135585.1 Chitinophagaceae bacterium | reverse complement strand
ACCCTGTACATAGCTTAAGAACGGAATAAATTATTTGTGACAACCCTTTTTATAAAAATAGGATATGTTCAAAAACTATTTTATTACCGCCCTGCGAAGTATCAGGCGTAATCCGAGCTTTACTTTTCTTAATGTTTTTGGACTTAGTCTAAGTATTGCTTCCTGCCTGGTCATATACCTGGTCGTGCGATATGAACTGGGCTTCGACAATTTCCACCGAAAGGCAGACAGGACCTATAGGGTCACCTTAAATGCCCTTGATTTTAACTCCAATATTTCCCTGGCAGTTGTTCCGGCCATCCGTAACGACTTTCCGGAATTGGAACAGGTGACCCAGGTTTTCTATCAGCAGGAAGGAATGGTGCAGGTGGGTCAATCCAGGTTCAACGAAAAAAGATTTGCATTTGCGGATGAATATTTTCCCAAAGTTTTCGATTTGCAATGGATTGCCGGCAATCCGGCAACATCCCTATCCGAACCGAACTCGGTAATACTAACGGAAAGCACCGCCCGGAAATATTTTGGAGAGAAACAAGCGCTGGGACAGATAATCAAACTCAATAATGAGTATACACTCAAAGTGAATGGTCTTATCAAGGATCCTCCTGGCAATACCAGCCTGCCCTTTATTTTTCTGGTTTCCTTGAAAACGATGAAAATGGATGAGGGGATGATGTCCCAATTTTATGCGATTCCTGGAGGAAGCTTTGCTTTTATCGTAATACCCCAACACTATTCCATCCGGCAAATGGAAAAGAAAATACCTTCTTTTATTGAAAAGAACTGGGGAAAAAATATCGCCCAGGAAGCGAAGCTGCCGCTCCAACCGCTTACTAATATCCATTTCGACCAACGGTATATTAATAACATTATCACCCCTACATCCAGAGTTACCTATTGGGCTTTAGCCGTAATAGGTTTATTTATCATTTTAATGGCCTCCATCAATTTCATCAATCTATCAACGGCCCAGGCTATCAGGCGAGCCAGGGAAGTGGGTGTTCGAAAAGTGCTGGGAGCTGCACGGACCCAGCTGATCATGCAATTTCTGGGTGAGACCAGCTTTCTGGTATTGGTTTCCCTGATATTGAGTTTGGCGGTAAGCGCTTTATTTTTACCGCTCGTTTCAAAATGGCTGGATATTAAGATTAGTGCGTCGCAATTGGGGCAACCGGAAATCATTGGGCTTATGGCAACTATAACGGTCCTGGTTATTCTGCTGGCTGGTTTGTATCCCGCTTTTGTGCAATCTTCTTTCAGTCCTGCGCAATCATTGAAAAGCAAAACAGGGTTTTCCTTTCGGGGATTTACTTTGCGCAAAAGCTTAGTGTTCGTACAGTTTGCCATTTCACAAATCCTGATCGTGGGAACATTGGTGGTAGCCAGTCAAATGGATTTCTTTAAGAACCAGGATTTAGGATTTAACAAAGAAGCCGTGGTTAATTTCTGGATTCCAAATCAGGCGAAACGGGAAGTATTGAGGCAGCAATTAACTGCTCAACCGGGTGTGAAAGAAATAAGTTTTTCTTCAGGAGCCCCGTCCATGGGTGCCAATGCAACGGGTTTCTCAGCCCCTGCATTGGGAATAACCAAGATCGATGTCACGCAGTTGATATTTATCGACGAAAAGTATACGGATATGTTCGGGCTGAAAATGCTGGCAGGTGAAAAAATAGGGAAGAAAAACGAAAAAGACAGCAGCATTAAGTTGGTGATTAATGAGACCCTGATGCATAAATTGGGCATTCAAGATCCGCNNAGATAAATCTCGGCCTCATTACTGGTGTGGTCCAGGATTTTCAAAGCGAATCAAAACACAAAAAAAGAAGGTCCTGCGTACTGATGTACAGGCCAGATAATTTTTATATTACCAGCGTGAGGATAGAACCCGGGGGAATTCACAAGACCATGGATCAGATTGATCATATCTGGTCAGGACTTTTCCCCGAAAATATATTTGAATTTGAGTTCCTGGATGAGCATATCGCCAACATGTATAGACAGGAAGAAAAATTATATACCGCTTTCAAATTATTCTCGTCCCTGGCTATTCTTATCGGTTGCCTGGGCTTATACGGTCTTGTGGCATTTGCTGCCATTCAACGAACCAAAGAAGTGGGCATAAGAAAAGTATTGGGTGCTTCCCTTTTGGACATTATTACATTATTCGCTAAGGAATTCTTCCTGCTAATAGCAATTGCTTTTTTAGTCGCGGCCCCTGTTGCTTACATTACGATGCATAACTGGTTAGAAAACTTTGCCTACCAGGTAAGCGTTGGGAAGGGGATATTCCTGATTTCCATAGGAGCATCCTTTCTGATAGCAGCCATCACAATAAGTTTCCAGGCCGTTAAAGCTGCATTAAGTAACCCGGTGATAAGTTTGAGAACTGAATAAGAATTTAAAAGGGAGACAAAAGTGGCGCAAATTCATCGTCCGCCAGCAGCCCGTTTTGTTTGTTGTTGTAATCGCTGCTCCGGAGAATTGGATGCAGGATATTATTTGCGAAGCAGTTCTCCTTTCAGGACCGTTTTATTGTTACCATAGTTAAAACTGTTCAGAACATCAATCGAGATTTTCTCTCCTTCAAAACTGCAGATCATTTTTTCAGTATGCGGGCTTTCAATATACCTGAGTACCAGTTCAAGCGTATGGTTATCTTTCCAATCAAAACTTCCCATCGTCCTGAAAACAGTCGGCCCGTCAAAATTTGATTTCGAGTCCGAAAGCAGGNNATTCTGCCTTGTGGTTTCACCCGGTATCCATCTGCCTTCTCCAAAATACAATTTGTAAACAGTTGTATCGGTTTTTACAGTTACTTCGCATAAATTGTCTTTCACCTCAAAGGAAATTTCCTGCATTTNNGCAGGGCATATGTTTTAGCGTTTTTACCAGTCAAAGAGGTCACCCTAATTGTTTCTGCCGGTGGCGACAATGCAAGTGACGTAAGCCTTCCTTTCAGTTTGGCGTCGAGGATCGTGTTTGCCGGGAGTTTCCCATCTTGCATGGAGGGCAATAAAAATTTCCACACCAGGTTTATTTCTTCCTGCATATCAGGCGTTTCCGCGGTTATGGCTATTACGGCATCTTCATCTGGCATAATAATGATAAATTGGCCAAAGGCCCCGTCGGCCCTAAAAGCATTATGCCTGCAACGCCACATCTGGTAGCAATATCCCTGCAGCCAGTCGCTCGAATCTTTCTTTGCCTGAGGAGCATTGGGATCCTGCATAATTTTCGTGGTAGTGGCTTCTTCCACCCATTCTCTGGGCATTATCTGCCGGCCTTTCCAGTTACCTTTTTGCAGATAAAGCAGCCCGAATTTAGCCATATCCTCAGTTTTGAGTCTCAAACCCCAGCCGCCGGTATTTATGCTCTGCGGGCTGATTTCCCAATCCATTCCAGTTATACCCAATGGTTCAAATAATCTTGGCCTCAGGTAATCAATTACTTTTTGCCCCGTTACTTTTTGCACGATGGCAGAGAGCATATAGGTACCCATGGAGTTGTACAAAAACTTGGCGCCCGGTTTATTTACAAAGGGCAAAGCCAAAAATGCCTTACCCCAATTGCTGTCCTTTATCAGGGCGCTTGTTGGATCAGGGTCCTGGCCGTCAGACATCATCAGTACATCTTTCACTGTCAGTTCTGCAAGGTTGGGACTTACAGGGTTTGGCAGATCCTCGGGGAAAAAGGAAATTACCTTATCGTCAAGGTTAATATGCTTTTCATAAACTGCAAAGCCTATGGCTGCGGCGGTAAAACTTTTACTGGTTGAATACAGGGTGTGCTTCAGTCCTGCCTTGTAAGGATTCCACCAACCCTCCGCTATTACTCTGCCATGGCGAAGAAACATAAAACTGTGGAATTCCGTCTTGCTTTTCCCCGCAGCATCCCTAAAATTGATAATGCCAGCTGCAGAAACCCCCTGCTGTTCAGGAAGACTTCTGGGAAGGACATCTGTTTCCTGTGCTCTCGCCTGGAGGCACAGCAAAAAAAGAAACATTCTTGGGATAAAAGATATTTTTCCAGTAAACATGGTTTTAAACTTTTGCAAAAAATCACTAGCGTTTCGATATTACTTAAAGATATTCAATTGATTAGTATTTAGCTCTTTGAAATTCTGTTGTATTGGATTTGAGAATATTTCATTTATTGGCGTTTTATCAAAGATAGAGATGCTTAGTACTTGAAGGATCTCATAGAGTGATTGCTTCAACCTAAGTCTTTTTTTCGCAATGACGACAAGCACATAAACTGATATTGCAATCCATATCTGAACCTTCACTGCATTTTCACTGGTGCCCCAAAATGTTTTTATTTTTAAGTTTTGTTTTATCCATTTAAAGAACAATTCAATCTTCCACCGGTGTTTATACAATTGAGCTATATCTGTCGCTTTGAACTCCATGTTATTAGTCAAAAATACAAGGGTTCGGTTGTACTCAGGATCATAGAATTTTATTCTTCGGATTTTGTCGGGATAATCCTGAGAAGCGTAATGACCTTGAAATTGTATTATTTGATCAGCTAGCACGCCCCCATTTTTATCTTTCGGCAGTGATTTAATGCATTTGAAGTGCAGATTATCCTTTGCACGAATGACGAAAAATGCCTTAGCTACTTGTATACGATACAGTCTCTTAAAATCCGTGTAACCCTTGTCCAGTATATAAAAGCTGTCAATTTGAAAAGTGATGGTATCCAATATATTTACTTCATGGATAGCAGCGGGTGTGACCTCAATAAATTCCGGGATCGCCGTTTTTAGATCAAGTTGAACATGCAATTTAATGCCGGCTTTGGTAGATCTGAAATTAGCCCAATTGAAAAGCGAAAGGCACATGTCAATTACAGTAGCATCTATAGCAAATACTGGATTGTCTATTTCAAGATCCAAATTGTTGTCGTTCTGATAAAGGGCCTTAGCCTCCTTAATTAGAATCCATGCAAAATCCGAGAAGATGCGCCAGTCTCTGTTTTCATTTGCATTCGATAAAGTGCTCTTTACAATAGCTTCACCAATACCTATATGATACAATTTATTGGCATTAACCTTCAGGCAAAGAATCGTATCCGATAAACTTTCTCTATGAGTTAACTGGCCAAAGACCATGCATAAGTATTGACGCCAACAATTGAAATGTTTAGTCTTGTGGTCACCGTTATATCGCTTAACACAGGTCTTAAAGCTTGTAGGTGATGCAAGAGAAATTAGCTGGGAGAACACATAAGCGCCTTGATTCATATAAATTTGATTATCAAGACCTTATATTACGAAAAAATTAAAACAAATTCAAATCGTTGCAGGGCCAAAATCGGCTGAAACCCAATACAGACATGACTTTCAAAGAACTGGTTTACTCAACATCGAAACGCTAGTGGCAAAAAATATAAAAATATTAAATCGCCGGCAATTGCCATGGCGCCCGGTAATGTGGTGTAATCAGTGCATTCGCTGCTTTGTTCCGGCCAAAATCTTTATTTCCCTCATTCCATTCCAGTCTGGATTGCGTTCTTAATGCAATATTCCCCATATGTGCATACTGGGCGACCAGTCTTCCATTTTCAATCGGACAGGCAGGGTCTTTACGGTTCCTAATACACTCGATAAAATTTTTCATGTGTTCTTCATGAGAATCATTTCCCGTTTGTTTGGGAATTGCTGCAACCTTAGGTTTCGCGTCTATTATTTCAGGGAATAACTCCATCTGTTCCCTATTAATGACTAGTGTGGCATCATTACCAATAAATGCCAAACCGTAACCAATCCCATAGGGTCCACTTGCTATGCCTGCAGTATTTTCCCAGTTGATGGTATAATCTTTCATCTGGTAGCTTACACTTAGTGTGTCAAAGGTTTCATGTGCATGATCGGGGTAGGCGAAATTTCCCCCGGTGGCCGTAACTGCAAAGGGTGGTTGGGTAATGTTCTTTGCCCATAGGGCCATATCCAGCAAATGAACCCCCCAGTCAGTCATCAGTCCGCCGCCATAATCCCAAAACATGCGCCAGTTGCCGTGAAAGCGGGATTTGTTAAACAGCCGCAATGGGGCAGGCCCTAGCCAGGTATCGTAATCAACCCCGGAAGGTACGGGTTCATCTGGTATAACAGGCATCCCTGTTGCGTAATTAAAATTTGCCCAAATGTTCACTTTCCGCAACTGGCCGATCTTGCCTGCATATAAAAGATCCATCGCTTTTTGAAAGTGGTCACTGCTGCGTTGTTGCTGCCCCACCTGCACTACACGCTTATATTTCCTCGCTGCTTCAACCATAAGGCTGCATTCGGCAATTGAATTGGCAAGAGGCTTTTCCACATAAACATCCTTGCCAGCCTCGCATGCAGCAATAAAGGGAAGGCAATGCCAATGATCGGGCGTACCAATGATCACCGCATCAATATCTTTATTCTCCATCAGCTTCCTATAATCTTTGTATACCGCCGGAGCTTTGCCCTGCAATTTTGAAGCATCCGCCTGGCGTTGTGTCAATATGCTGCTGTCAACATCACAAAGAGCAATGCATTCCACTCCAGACTGTTTCAGGGCATTTTGCAGGTCGCCAAAACCCATACTCCTGCAGCCGATCAGGGCAATGTTGATTTTATCACTGGCGGGGTTTTTCTTAGGGGTCGCCTTGGCAAAAAGCGGCAGGCCGCCCACACTTACGGCAGTAATCACTTTGCTGGTATCTTTTAAGAAATCACGGCGCGTGGGTGCCATATCAGGAGATTTTGCATGAAACTAATGCATTCACTTGCATAGTAACAAACGTATTTTAGGTTTTGCGCTTCTATCGGGATGACCTGGATGCATAGTCATTAATTTTTCCGGTTCCAATCATCCATAGGGACAAAAGAAACCGCCCCAACGGCTGGGAACTGTAGTAAAATTATAAAAAATGCAAAGAAAAAAAATGCGGTTCGCAACAAATTGCGAATAATTTGACCCTGTGATACATTATTCTTGAAAAGACAAAGCATTGCCTTTCAGCAATGCCTTGTATGAAATTGGTTAATGTGTAATATTAATGCCGGTTACCTTTTCCGCCAGAAGTGTCGGTAACGTAAGCGCCGATATCGTTGTTATAAGTCGGGTCACCCTTTCCAATGGCAGGAGATCCGGGCTTTAAATGGAAATCAAGATTCGAAGGGATGTTCCGGGAAAGATTCGGGGGAGGATTATAACTCACGAACATGGGATCATTTGCTCCCAGGTGAACCGAGTCAATTATATCCGAGGTTTGGATCATACCCTTTTCACCTGCGGGATACATCACTGCCCGTAAAGAATCCACCGTTACAAAGAAATAGTTATAACCATACAGTGTATGCGTAAAATCTGCTGTAGGCGTGATATCGAGACTCCAGTAGTTATTCACAAGCAGGTTATTATAAACGTTCGCTTTTGAGAAAGCATCCACCAGGATACCCCTGCCCGGCTCTGCGGCTCCTCTGCGGAACCCATTATCCACACATGTATTATTATATACCGTCACATTCGTTTGAGGGTTTGCTATGGTTGCGCTGGTAAATACCTTGATAGCGCTGCCTGCCCCACCCCATAACACATTATAGGCCACTGTACCCATTACTCCTGAATGAAAATCAATGCAATCCCCATCCGTGGTACCATTATCATAAAATGTATTGCGCCAGATCTTGACCGTAGCCGTCGAGTATACGCCGATGGAATTGTCCTGTCCGCCTATAAACCAGCAATCTTCGATATCAACGGGGATGGGGGATGAAATAGCAATCGTTTGCCGCGTGCCACCGGTAGAATCTGGTCCGCCTGCCCAAAGGAACTTGGTCCAATAAAAAGTCACTGCTTTTGCACTGTCTGCCTGGAACCCCCCCCACTGACCGGGCGTCTGTGAAACGGTAGAAGTGAAGGTGATCGGTTTGGCCTGGGTACCCAGGGATTGAACGATTCCCTGGATATAAAAAGCGTGGTTACCGGTGACATTAATAGTAGCTCCCGCCTGGATGGTCAAGGTTTCGGCAGGCAAAACTGTCAGGTCTCCATTCATCGTGTACGTGGAATCCGCCAGTATGACTCCCTTAACGTTTCCTCCATTCAAAACAGTTCCCCTTATGGCTTCAGCCGGCAGCTGGGGTCCGGTATTGGCGATGGATGAGGTTTTGGTACAGGCGGAAAAAATACACGCGGCAGCAGCAGCAGCGGCCACCATTTTGATAGATTTAACTAAAGTCTGTTTAAGCATCTTTTTCATTTTTATTTTTTTTTACTAAGAATGTATAGATTTCTAATTTACTAATGGGCATATCTGATACCGACAGTATAAGTGGCCTTGTAAATGTCCTGGGAAACCAGGATGGTTTTTTGAACATACTGCTTGGATGGCGTATTCAACAGGTTATTGAATTTGCCATACACCGTAAAATGCTTATGAATGTCCTTTTCCAGCGAAAAGGCAAGCGTATTCATTGGCTTTTGATAATAATCCGATTGATAATAAAGTGAGGTTTGGGCCAGGGTATTTCCCTGGTACTCGAAGGCAAGCTGGGCGAAGAACCCCTTTTTGACATCTTTGTAAAGCAGGGACACGTTTGCAACATGATCTGTCTGACCCTGCATGGGACGAGTCTCCAAAACCGAATCCCCCTTATATGATTTTTTCCAGGAGGAAATGGAGGAATGTGTGTAGGTATAATTTCCGGTGACCCCGAACTTTCCCCAATATTTGGTAAAGGCCAGCTCTGCCCCATAATTACTGGCTGTGAAAGAATTCAGGGGTAAAAGATATATCCTTCCTGAACTAGCGGATTGCAGTCGCAGTTCAATGGGGTTCTGAATGCGTTTGTAAAACGCGCCCAGGAAAATACTTTCTTCCCCCTTGGGAAACAGTTCATAGCGAATATCATAGTTATCCGCTACGGAATGCAGCAGATAGGGATTGCCGGCAGTAACCACATCAGCCGTTTTTGAAGGGGCGGGTACCAACTCATAATAATTGGCCCTTGAAATGGATCTGAAATAAGAAAAGTGCAGGTTTTCCTTCTTGGAGAGTTTATATTTTAAAAAAGCGCTGGGCAGGAAATCCTGGTAGATCTGAGCACCCGAACTAGGCAACGTCGGGCTATGCACACGGATATCCCAGCTTGTATTGGTATTTTCCACACGTAATCCCCCGCCGGCTTCCCATTTCTTCGTTTTGAACCTAGCCATGAAGAATTCGGCAAAGATAATTTCATTGGCCTTGTAATTATTCGGGTTATATACATTAGTGCCGGCGGTATTAAACACGATCCACTTTGCATCGTAAATATTAGTCCATGCGGGTTTGATACCGGTCACAGAATCGGCCTGAGGACGCAACTCATAATCATCTTCCGTATTAGACCTGGTTTTGGTATTATACAGCCCTCCTGCCTTCAATTCTAGGTCATTGTTCTTCCATTTTGTATGGTAGTCAAGGTTGAGTACGCCGGTATAATCCATATCCTTGTTTTTTTGCCATGACCGGGTAATGCCGTCAAAAAAAGTACCCGTCCGGGTATGATCTGCCTGGATCCTGTAATCCGTCGTAATATCTGCCTGATCTGGTACACGTCTTCCTGCTTCGGACAAGACACCCGCCCAGTCCAACGACAGTTTGGGGGTTAATAGGTGACGTCCTGATATTTTCAGGTTCTCTACATATTGGTGCTGGGTATAGGATTCGTTATTGTCAAAGATCTGCCCTGTGCCCGGACCCACCCTTCCCGTACCGACCAGGGTAGTATCCTCGCTTAAGCGCGCCTGGGCCAGATAGCTATAGATATAAAAATTATCTACATTTACTTTATTCCTTTCATTAAATACATAATCGACATGGGCCACCAGCCCATTATTCAGCTGCTGTGTGTAGCCTTTAAAATTAGTCACGTCCGTGGCCTCCAATGAATCCTGTGATAAGCCTCCAGGTGAGACGGTAAACCGGGAGCTGATATTCCCGTAATATTGATTTTGTATATTATCCGCCAACACGAAACCAATCTTATTGTGCATAAACCGCTGGGAATAGGAGAATCCCAATGTTCCCGTAGGCGGCGCCTGTCTGGGCTGGAAATCAAGATTTGTCCGGGTGAAATCCCCGGGTTGAGCTGCATAGCCCTGAGGGTTACGTTGGATGGGGCTTAATTTTTGAATATCGGATTTCTTAAAGTCGATATATTTTTCATCAAAGAACAACTGGCTATACCCAATACCTCCGGTTGCTTTAAAAGAAGTAATATCCGGCGCATCTTTCACCACCATATTAACTTTCCCGCCGATGGCATCGCCCTCCATATCAGGCAAAAGGGATTTGCTGATCTCAATACTGCTTAGGATGTCAGAGGGTATGATATCCAGCTGGACAAACCTGTTCTTATTATCGGGGCTGGCTATCTTGATCCCATTGAGCAGCGTATTATTGTACCTGGGTTCCATCCCCCGGATCATTGCATAGGCCTCATCCCCGCCGGTTGAGCGCTGAATTGTCAACCCGCTCATCCTTTGAAGCACGTTGGCAGCGTTGATGTCAGGAGAACGCACCATTGCCTGGGAGGAAATAACATTGGTAATATTCGCCGCGTTTCTTTCTCTGTCTCTCGATCCCAATTCTTTTTCCCGGTCGGCCCCGCCGAAAACGGTCACCTCACTTAAAGATTTATTCTCAATGATAAGGCCCTCAAACAGCTTGAATGATTCGCCGGCTTTGAGAACGATATGCCTTGTTTGGACACCATAACCAATGTTTTCAATAGTGATATCATATTCCCCTGGAGGTATACCTGAAATTTGAAAATTGCCCTTGTCGTCCGCAGCTCTTTTAAAGGATGTATTGTTTATAGATACATAGGCCCCTGGCNNAAATATTTCCTATTAGCTTGGTCAATCTGATGGGCATAAAAAACTTTGTGCAAAAATCAGGTCAAAGCAGGCATTAAATTCCTAGCAGTGGTGATTTAATATTTAAATAGCAATTAATTAATCAAAAATTAATTGTGAAGTAAAATTTGGATAAATAAATTTCAAGATCATTAGTCATTATGAAGTAATTATTAAATCTATATTAAGAATTCGTAATTGAAATTTAGTTTATGCAATATTCCAATAACTTGCGCGGCTGTTATCATCTGCCGCGCCGGTATTTTTTTATGACAGCTGATATAAAGGGTTTGCGAGGAAAGAACCTTTTTAAAAAGTGGCATTTCTCATGATTCTTTTGCAGATGAAATTTTTAACAAAATTTAAATCAATAATCAGNNTTTTATTTATGAAAAAAATTACATGCAATATTCTGACCGTACTTTTAATATTTCTGGCTCCTTCGGCATTATATTCCCAAAATGACGATCAGTATGTATTTGATAAATCGATTGCCTTGCCCGGGGATGGGGGCTATGATTATTTATATATTGACCAGGCCGGAAGGAAATTATATGTATCGCATGGGACCACAGTAAACGTCCTCGATTTAAATTCAGAAAAGCTCATCGGCACCGTTGAGAACATGCAGGGTGTTCACGGCATTGCCGTCGTCAAAGAGCTGAACAGGGGCTTTATCAGTGATGGTAAAGCAAATTCCGTCGCAGTATTTGATCTTGAAAATTATAAACTGGTAGGCAATATTCCCGTAAGCGGGAAAAAACCAGATGCTATTACCTACGACCCTTTTTCCAATCATGTTTTTACTTTTAACGGCGGAAGTAACAACGCCTCTGTAATTGATGTTGTCAGCTTAAAGGAAATGGGCAT
>PLCH01000348.1 GCA_003135585.1 Chitinophagaceae bacterium | reverse complement strand
GTACTCAGGGGCAGCACAATCCTCTCCCTCATCTGAATGGACAATTGTTCAATCGGGTAATCCGCCATCAATTCATTTTTTCCGGATACTTTAAAAAGATATTTCTTTGTCAACTCAAATTCATTGTATATCAGGGTCCATATTTCCCCATATACCGGATGACCGGAGAAATGCTCAGTCAAGGGAAAGAAACATTTTTTCATTGCCATCTCACAATTATCCATCAGGGTTTTAAAGTATAGTGAATTATCATAAAGATCTTTCACGGCCTTCCATTTACCTTCCTTCTCCATAGACTGAAACGCTGTACCCACTCCGTAATAGCCTGTCACATTTTGTTTCAGCTGACTCCAGGATCCTACGTAGGGGATGGCCCGGAGGTCTTTGAGTTCCAGTTTTCCTGAATCATTGCGACGCGCGGGGCGGCTGCCGATATTTGTTTCGCTGTAAAAGCGCAATGGGCTGATTTCATTCAGATACTGCATGAAATAGGGATGGTCCTTCAGGTTTACATAAGCCTCATAACTTTTGGCCGCCATTTCCAGCAACAACAATTCTTCATGCTGCTGGAGGGAGACTTTCTTGGAAGAGAAGAGGTCATTGGAAATTCCTGCATGAACTAGTTGCTCAATGTTATACTGTGCTGAATCAATTGTACCGAAATTCGAGCTCACCGTCTGACCCTGAATGGTCAGCTGGATTTCCTTATTGGCAATATTCTTTCCCATGGAAGCATAAAATTTATGGGTTTTTCCGCCACCCCTGGCAGGGGGGCCACCCCTTCCGTCAAAAAAGACAACATCTATCCCATATTGTTTGGAGACCTCTGTCAGTTCTTCTTTAGCTTTATATATACCCCAATTGGCCATCAGGTAGCCACCATCCTTTGTCCCGTCAGAAAATCCGACCATGATGGTTTGGGTATTGCGCAATTTCCGAAGGTGATCCCGGTAGACTTTATTCTCATAGAGTTCCTTCATCACCTTTGGAGCATTCTGAAGATCCGCCACTGTTTCAAAAAGCGGAACGATGTCAACATTTAATCCATCCTTTTTCCAACCGCTTAACAGAAATAAGGCAAATACTTCCATTACATCCAAGGCACTGTTACATTGACTGATGATATACCGGTGGCAGCCCTCCACCCCATTGAATTGCTGTATCATTTTGATGGTACCGATGGTTTGCAGCGTATCCTTGACAAGATTGTCTTCGTATTTGTCAGGATCTGCTACGCCCCTTGACTGTATCAGTATTTTCATTTTTTCAGCATATTCCAATTCATCATAATTTTCAGGAAGCAATTTTTCTTTTTCTGCGATTGCCCTTAGCACTTTGCCGTGCACTGAGCTTTCCTGTCTGATATCCAGGGTCGCAAAATGGAGCCCGAAAACTTCTACCTTACTGATAAGATTTTCAACCAAATGGAGGAAAAGACTATTGTGCTGGTAAATGAGGATTTCCCTGACCTTGGTCAGTGCACCGATAATTTCTTGGCTTCTGAGATCAGTTTTTTGTTCCGGAATGAAAATATTGTTGTACAGTTTTTCTTCGAGGCTGGCTATAATGGTATCCACTCCCTTAAACGTGAGGCGTCGCTTTAATCTTCTTACATCGAGATAATAACACTTGATGATCGCACCACGCAGGGCTTCGGCTACCTTCAGGGTAATGGATGCATTTACAAAAGGATTGCCGTCCCTGTCCCCGCCAGGCCAGAAGCCCATCTTTATGACAGCATTATCGGGGGGGACAGCATCCGGAAACTGACTTTTTAAAGATGAAAGAATGCGTCCTGCAGCATGATAAAAAACATTTTCAAGATACCAGATCAGGCTGATGGCTTCGTCAAAAGGAGTAGGTTTTTGTTTTTTCAAAAAAGGTGTTTTACCCAGTTGCTGCATGTACATGTTGATCTGGCTGGCATTATTTTCCACTACCGCCCTTGACAGATCATTAATTATACCTAATACAGGGCCCGGGTAGAATTGGGTGGGATGGGCCGTTAATACCATTCTGACCGAAAAATCCTTCAGCTTGTTTTTGAGTTCTTTTTCCTTACCCGATTGGATGACCTCGGAAAACAGGTGTTTTAAAGTACCCACTCCACCCATATCATTCACATCCTTAAAAGCAGCATCTTCCAATGCATCGAATAAAACAATCTGCCTTTCCACATATTGTACGAACCGGAAAAGAACATCTGCTCTTTCCCTTTCATTGATAAAACTGGTATGTTTCTCGAAAAATTCTTCTATGATCTGTTCAGGGCTTTGCTTTTTTTTGTAGCCATCTTCACAAAAGGTCAGAAGGAGTGATAATAGAATTCCTGTCTTTTCGATCCGGTGAAAAGGCAGAGAGGTAAATAAGCTATTGTACAATTGAAATTTTATCCCAACCTGGTCCTTGAATTGCTGCAACCCCTGGGAAGACTGGAAGCTCATGATAACATATTTAAAATCTTTCAAAAAATAGGATAGCAAGCAGCAATAATTCCAATATAATGCTCAAAATACTTCATTTTTATTTAAATAATTTGCTATTTATTACTTTTCTTTTATGGACTTTACTTAACTTGCAGCACATTATAAAAAGTGGTCAAAAAAAACTTTCATATTGTCTCCCCCTTTGTTTCCGCGGTAAAGGTACCTGGACAAATTTCCATTATTACAACTATCACGACCCGTTAAGGGTTGTATATTTCAATATTATCCATGGGCTTTTCGTAGGCTTTTCTGAAAGTGAAAATCCTGTTCCCGTGCTGTATCGTTCACCAGCGGTCAATGCAAATCATGCAATTTAAAATCAGTGATTCATATGCAGGTTCTAAAATTCGGCGGCAGCTCAGTTGCCAGTGCGGAAAACATACATAAAGTCGTTGCCATTATAAGGGAATCCATCAAAAAAGAAAAAACCATCGTCGTAGTTTCGGCACTCGGTGGCGTTACCGATATCCTGCTCCAGTGCGGCCAGTTGGCGGCCGATAATGACGAAGCATACAAAGAAAAAATGCAACTAATAGAGCAGCGTCATCTCGATGCGGTGAAATCCCTGATTCCGCTCACTCAGCAAAGCAGTGTCCTGAGCCTGGTTAAAAAAAGATGTAACGAAATTGAAGACATCTGCAATGGTGTTTTCCTATTGGGTGAATTGTCCCCCCGTACCAAAGACAAAATAGTAAGCTATGGTGAATTGCTTTCCTCCCAAATTATCGCAGCACACCTGCAATCGGTCGGCCTGGAGAATTCCTGGAAAGATTCCAGGGAATTTATTACCACCGATTCACAATTCGGGTATGCAGCGGTTGATTTTGATCTGACCGGACAAAAGGTAAATAGTTTTTTTAAGGGCAGTCCTGCATCCCTTTTTATCGTTCCCGGATTTATTGCGGCTGATCTTGCCGGAGTTACCACCACATTGGGCAGAGGGGGATCCGATTACACTGCCGCCATTATTGCCGCAGCAGTAGATGCAAGCCGCTTGGAGATATGGACTGACGTATCAGGCATGATGACTGCTGACCCCCGCCTTGTACCGCATGTAAAACTTATCCCCCAGATCTCTTACCAGGAAGCAATGGAACTTTCTCATTTCGGTGCCAAGGTTATCTACCCCCCCACCATCCAGCCCGTGATGGTCAAAGGCATCCCGGTCTGGATCAAAAATACTTTTGCTCCTTCAGACGCCGGAACCGTCATAGAAAAAATTTCAGCCAAAAACGGAAGTAGTATCCGGGGTATTTCAAGCATCAATCCAATTACCTTACTTAGCCTGGAAGGAAGCGGTATGGTAGGGATTCCCGGCTTTTCAAAACGATTGTTTGAAGCCCTCTCCAATGAAAAGATAAACGTCATCCTGATCACACAGGGTTCTTCCGAACATTCCATCTGCGTGGGAATTGATGGCAGCAACGCTTTCAAGGCCAAAATAGCAGTTGACAAAGCATTTGATCCTGAAATAAGAACCGGGAAAGTTGAGC
>PLCH01000208.1 GCA_003135585.1 Chitinophagaceae bacterium | reverse complement strand
TCCATCCCTGCGCACTGATATCAAAGATGTTGCCACCTTTTGTTGTAATTTTTTTACCCACTTCCGTTCCTGTCATATAACCAATCACGCTAATTTGTTCATTCAATAGAAGTTTCTCATAATCACCGGGAGCAAGGGTAAACAATAATTCATAGTCCTCGCCGCCACTGAGGGCGCAGGCCGTCGGATCGAGCTCAAATTTAAAAGCCGCCCTACGTGTTTCTTCTGCAATCGGAATTTTTTCCTCGTACAGCATACAACCCAGCCCGCTCTGGTTACAAATGTGCAGGATTTCAGAACTTAACCCGTCACTTATGTCCATCATGGAGGTCGGGGTAATCTCTGATTTTTCAAAAAATTCAATGATGTCCTTTCTTGCTTCAGGCCGGAGGAATCTTCCGATCACATATTTCTCTCCCTCCAGGTCGGGTTTTACTTTAGGGCTTTCCAAAAAAATCCTCTTTTCTCTTTCAAGCAATACCAGCCCCAAATAGGCAGCGCCCAAATCACCGCTGCAGCACAAAAGATCACCTTTCCGGGCTGTGCTTCTTTTTACGAATTTATAAGGGGCAACTTCCCCGATCGCCGTTGCTGAAATAATAAAACCCTTTTGAGAAGATGATGTATCCCCGCCGACCAGGTCAACCCCGTATTTTTCGCAGGCCGCATAGACCCCTTCATAAAAATCCTCCATGGCCTCAAGGCTGAACCGGTTGCTGAAACCAAGACCCAGCGTCATCTGCGTAGGTATGGCATTCATCGCATAGATATCACTCAGATTGACGATTACAGTTTTATATCCCAGATGTTTCAGCGGGGTATAAACCAGGTCAAAGTGAACCCCTTCAATCAACAAATCCGTAGTAATAACCATTTGTTTACCAAACTGATCGATTACAGCCGCGTCATCACCCACCCCGACTATGGAGGAAGCATTTTTCAATTCTATATTTTTGGTAAGATGGTCGATCAGGCCAAACTCACCAAGAGTAGATATTTCCGTTCGCTGTTCCATATTAATAAAATCTATGCCGGTATTTTGTCGTTGACCCAATTCAACAACTCTTCATGGATTTTCCCATTGGAAGCAACAATATGAGGTTGGTAAGGTGAATATTTCTCCCCTTTGAAATCACTGACCCGGCCTCCGGCCTCCTCCGCGATCAGGAACCCTGCGGCACTATCCCAGGCCTGAAGCTTATGTTCATAAAAGCCGTCGAATCTTCCTGCTGCCACCCAACACAAATCCATAGCCGCAGAGCCGAGCCGGCGAACTGCTACCCCCTTCCTGATGAATCTGGAAAATACTTCCAGGGGCCCGTTAGGCAGGTCCCGGTAGCTATAAGGAAACCCTGTGACAAGGCAGGAACTGATTACTTTTGTTTGGTCACTGACCTGAATTATTTTATCATTCAGGGTAGCCCCATATCCTTTTTGGGCAAAATAAAATTCATTGATAAAAGGGTTGTACACAGCACCCAGGATCATCTCACCGTCCCGTTCTATCGCGATGGATACACAACAGATGGGAATGCCATGCGCAAAGTTGACCGTACCGTCAATGGGATCGATAATCCATTTATGACTGGAGTCCATTACTATCTCGCCGGCTTCTTCACTTAAAAGAAAATGATCAGGAAACTCTTTCCTGATCACTTCAAAAATAGCTTTTTCAGATGCATGATCCGCTTCTGTAACCAGGTTATTTATCCCTTCCTTATAAGAAATTTTGAATTCGCCTCGGAAATATTCCTCCATGACTTTTGCGCCTGCTTCAGCAGCCTTTATGAGCGTGGATTTTAGCATGTCGCAAAGATAAGCGGCCCCCTTTAAATATCCTTACCTGTTCACACTCCCCATCATTTCCTGCGGGTAACGAAGACCTGCAGCAACATTTTTCGGAGCGATTTTCTCAATCTCCGCCATTTCCTCTTTAGTCAATTTCACATTCAAAGCCCCAATATTTTCTTCCAGGTATTTAATACGCTTGGTTCCGGGAATAGGGAAGATATGATCCCCCTGTGCCATGACCCAGGCCAGGGCCAGCTGAGAGGGGGTGCATCCTTTGGATACAGCCATTTGTTCCAATTTGCTAACCAGGTCCAGGTTTTTTTGAAAATTTTCTCCCTGGAAGCGGGGTGAGAACCTGCGGTAATCATCTTCTGCAAGGTCTTCCTGTTTTTTTATCTGGCCTGTGAGAAATCCTCTGCCCAGGGGGCTGTAGGCAACAAAGGCAACTCCTGAGTTTTTGCAGGCGTCCAGAATCTCCTCTTCAGGTTCGCGTGTCCATAATGAATATTCAGACTGGACGGCCGTAACAGGATGGATCGCATGCGCCTTTTTCAGCGTATTGGCAGATACTTCTGAAAGGCCGATCCCCCTTATTTTTCCCTCTTTCACCAGTTGTCCCATCGCCCCAACGGTATCTCCAATCGGGGTATCAGGATCAACCCGGTGCAAATAATACAAATCGATAATATCAATGTCAAGTCTTTTCAAGCTGGCTTCACAGGCTTTCTTTACATATTCAGGCTTACCGTTAAAACCCCTGACCCTGGGATTATTGGGATCTCTGACGATACCGAATTTGGTAGCAATGGTTAAATACTTTCTTTTCCCTTTGATGGCCCGTCCTAACAATTCTTCGTTGTGAAAGGGGCCATACATATCCGCAGTATCAAAAAAAGTGATTCCCAGTTCCACTGCCCTGTGGAGAGTACGTGTGGATTCTTCGTCATTCCGCGGGCCGTAAAAATCGCTCATTCCCATGCAACCCAGCCCGAGTTCAGATGCCTTTAATCCCTGTGAACCCAATGGTTTTATTTTCATGATCCATATTTTATAAATGACAGATGCTAAACAAGGGAAACAAAATTACAGTTCTTCCTGTTCAAAACAACAAAAGAAAATCATGCCTTTGCAAAGCATTAGGGAATAACATTTTTCGAATACCGTAAAAAATTCGTAATTCGTGATTCTTAACGGGGATTTCTTGGTACTTACAGTCATCATCGTCAATTACAGGGTAAAATATTTTCTCGAGCAATGTTTGTTCTCGGTGCGGAATGCCATGGAATCCGTTGCAGGAAAGGCTGTTGAAGTAATTGTCATCGATAATCATTCTGGGGACGGAAGTATGGAATACCTTAAACCAAGATTTCCCTGGGTGCAATTTATCAACAACACAGAAAACGGGGGATTTGGCGCAGCAAATAACCAGGGCCTGAAACTCGCAAAGGGCAAGAACATCCTGTTCCTGAATCCTGATACAATCGTATCTGAAGACAGTTTTGAAAAGTGCATCGCCCTGCTGGAATCAGAGGCTGGTGCTGGTGCCTGCGGAGTCCGAATGATTGACGGTAGTGGCAGGGNNAATCAAAACGTGGATTCCCCTCTCCGTGGGTATCCTTTTGCAAATTTTCGGGTCTTACGGCCATTTTCCCGCATTCAAAAATCTTTGCCCAATATTATTTGGGTCATTTGAATGAAAATGAAAATAGCGAGGTTGCCGTCCTTTCGGGTGCTTTTATGATGGCAAAAAAAGCAGCCCTTGATAAGACCGGGGGCTTTGATGAACGGTTCTACATGTATGCAGAAGACATCGACCTGAGTCACCGGATCCGTCAGAAAGGATTTAAGAATTATTATCTGGCCTCTACCTCCATAATTCATTTTAAAGGCGAAAGCTCTCCCAGAGATTTAAGGAGGCTGAAATTATTTTACAAGGCTATGAGTCAGTTCACGGGTAAACATTTTCGGAGCTATGCCGGTGGCCTCAATCTTTTTCTGATGAAAGCAGCCATTTGGGCAGGGGCTGGGGTGGCTGNNGGTAAGTACCATTCTCTTATCCATAAAAAAGCTCATTGTGAACAATCTTCAGGAAGCCCAGGAAATTATTTTTTGTGAGGGGCCATCGTTCCCGTTCAAAAGAATCATTGACAACCTTCCTCAAAATAATCGACGGGCAGGCTACAAATTTCACGCAAATAACAGCAACAGCATCATTGGGAGCGGTTCAGGAAATAAGATGGGGGAGGTTTATATTCTTCATTCTTAATTTTTTCCTTAATCATATTATCAGGAAATTTGCGTACGCTAAATAATGACTTGTTATGCTTAATCTGAATGATATCAAGAACCTTTTGCAAAACAACCGTATAGCCGATTTTGTAAAGCTGAACAAGTTATCCTCAAGGGATATCGTGGAATTTACCAACCGGTACACCAACTGGGCCGTCAAATTGTTTCAGCATCTTGATCCAACACATGCTGCCAGGGCCTTTAAATTTTTGAGAAAAAAGAAACAGGAGATCATTATAAAATCCCTGCCGGATGAAAAAGCTGCCGAATTGCTGAATAACCTGCAACCCGATGACCGTACTGCTTTCCTTTCCCTCCTGCCGGGAAACGCAGTAAAGGAATTGCTAAAAGTATTAAGTCCTGAAACAAGGGCGGAAACACTGGAACTGCTGGGTTATCCGGAAGATTCCGTTGGCAGGCTGATGTCTCCCGATTATGTAGCTATAAAAAAAACAAATACAGTAGGAGAGGTATTATCCATAATAAAACGCTTGGGGCAGGCAACTGAAACACTCAATTTTATTTTCGTTGTGGACGACGATGGGAAACTGATCGATGATATCAACATCAAGGAGTTTCTGGTGGTTGAGCCTGAAACTTCCGTTGAACAGCTTATAGACTATCAGTTTATCTCTCTTGGGGTTACCCATCCCCAGAAGGAGGCGATCCGGATATTCCGTAACAACAGCCGATTTGCGCTACCGGTAACCAATGACAATGCTGTACTGCTCGGTATCGTTACGCTGGATGATGTATTGCGCTTAGCGGAAAAAGAAAACACCAGCGAAATACAAAAAATTGGGGGTTCTGAGGCATTGGAAGAACCCTATACAACCATTCCCTTCCTGAGTCTTATCCGGAAAAGAGCCGGTTGGCTGATTATATTGTTTTTCGGGGAAATGCTAACGGCGACCGCCATGGGTCATTTTGAGGGAGAGATCAAGGCGGCAGTTGTTTTAGCGCTGTTCATCCCCCTGATAATATCCAGCGGCGGCAATTCGGGGTCTCAGGCTTCTTCCATCATTATTAGGGCTATGGCGCTTGGCGAGATCGGTTTCAGAGACTGGTGGTATGTCATACGCAAAGAAATATTTTCCGGCCTTTTATTGGGCACCGTACTTGGACTTGTTGGTTTTTTGCGGATTTTATTATGGCAGCAATTTGGCTTCCATGATTATGGAGAACATTGGATTTTGGTGGCGTCTACGATTTTATTTGCCCTGATCGGGGTGGTTATGTGGGGGACCATTTCGGGATCCATGCTTCCGCTAATAATGAAAAAGCTTGGGGCAGATCCGGCTGCGTCCTCTGCGCCTTTTGTGGCTACCCTGGTCGATGTAACGGGGATCATCATCTACTTTTCAGTAGCCTTTATTATCATGAGGGGAAAACTGCTGTGACTATTTCTGGAATCCAGGAGTCGGAAGGATAAAAAAAATATTTATTCCGGGTTGTCCCAAAAATAAAAATTGGTTTTGTCGTACAGGCCAAATCCCGAAGAAGGATATAACTGATTGCCTATTTTGTTTTCTTTTTCTGTTTCCAGCAATATGCCGGCGGCATTTGTAAGTTTTGCCAATTGTTTTGCGGCATCAATCAGTTTCTTTGAAATGCCTTTGTTCCTCCAGGACGGTAAAACATACAAATCATTTAACAACCAGATTCGTTTCATTCGCGCGCTGGAAAATTGGGGATACAACTGTGTAAACCCTACAAGCTCCTTATCAATAACCGCAACATAAATTACGGATTCGCCTTTTAGTAATCTCTCCTTTAAAAAAATTTCAGCTCCTTTTACATCGGACGGATTCTTATAAAAGATCCTGTACTGGTCAAATAGAACCGACAACTGCGGCAAATCTTGGGCCGTTATTTTCTTTATCTCCATGATAACTTAATTTTATTTTTCTGTAACTCCTCTCCTCCGGCTTTACTTTTCCTTTAAAGGTCCAAAATAAAAATGTTGTGTACATACCAGCGAGCGGGGTACCAATCAATGCAAAAACCAATAATATCCTTAATGTTTTGGGGGAAGAAGCACCATTGTAAACCGTTAAGCTATTGGCGGGGGAAATTGGAGAATATAATAAATAAGGGAATACTTCTATAGCGACCATGATCAGTAATAAGGCTATTGTAGTTGATGAACTCAAAAAAGCATACCAGTATTTTCCCCTCTTTATTTGCCTGGGAATGTTCGCAATGGCCAGTATCATCAATACCTCGAGTAGGTGGCCCAGTTAGTTCCAAATTCAAACTCCATAATAATACCTGTGCCGATGCCAATGCCGAATAGGAGAGCAAATATCCTTATCCAGATCCGGGTGGCTTGTTCAAATATCTTATTGGGGTTTACAGACAAAGCCCTTCGGCAATGACAAGGATAAGACCCAGCCCAATGCTCAGAGGTGGACAGATGTAAGGAAACCCTATTGTAAAGGCAAATTGTATCCTTGCTAATACCTTCACCTTAATAAAAGAACGGTTTTATTTCTGCGGATCACAAAAAAACCGACGCGAAATCGGCCGGTTTAAAAAAACTATTTTCTTTTGAAAATGGGAACTGTGCTGCAGGGTTCGCCATACATGATACTCCGGGTTACAGGTCGCAGTTTCCGGGTGATTTCCATATAGGCAAATTCGCCAATCGGTAAATCACCACATCCTTTTATCACGACTCTTTTATCCTTATATTCCTCCACATCAATTGCCTCAATGCGTTTCAATAATATCTGCCTCACTGCATTTTTCTCATCCCCCATTATAATCTCCGTGGCTACCGGTTGTAAATAAGAGGCCACCAGCATATAGGCCCATACCGGTATGATGGCATCCGCAGTGCAGGTAACCGCTACTATTTTATGAAGGTAATTTGTCCAATCCGTGAGATGCAGGGCTGCCCGGAAATCTTTTTCCTTTAGAATGAGTTCCATAAATAAATACGGTTTCAGATCGAAAACCGCAATCTCCTCCTTTGGGTAATAGCTTGCCAGATCGATGGTCTCCAGCGAACTAACTGCAACTTTATTTATCATTTCCTCATCCATGCTTTAATTTACTATGGATACAAAGGTACCGCGCAAAAGTTTGTTTTTCCAGAAGGAACTAACAAAAAAAGGCTAAAAAAATAATTAGAGAAATTTAGCGCGGTTATCTTTGATGGTTGCCGTTTTTTTCAAAACTTCGACGGCTTGGCGTTGGGCAAGGGATTGTTGCATTTGCTGCTGGCTCCTTCGCATTTGCTCAATATCCCCATTGAAATTTGGTTTTGCAATAACATTTTCCAATTTAATAACAAATACCCCGCTATTGCCTGCGATGGCAGGAGAACAGGGTTTTCCCAGCCATTGTTTATTAAATGCAGCACCAACCACCTTTGATTCCTGGCCGAGATTTGGAATATAGGGAGAATTGAAACCAATGCTGTCTGCTTTTTGAAGCTGTTGTCCTGTCGCAATAGCAACTGCTTCCAGCGATACGGGAGCATTTCCTATTTTTTTAATAATTTGGTCGGCTTTCTTCTGATTACGCAAAATGGGTTCTACCAGAGGCCTTGCCTTTGCCACGCTCATGGTGCCTGCATGGTTGACCTCGGTCAGCATGGCCACCACATACTTGTCACCAACATTAAAGGGTTCTGATACATCTCCGGGCTCAGCCTCATAAATCCAGCGAACCAGTTGACGATTCAGGCCCAGTCCCTGTATCGAATTATCAGTAGGCTGAATATCTAGTGCCAGCAGCTTTTGTAGGTTATTCTTAAGGACATTTGCTTCAAATGCCTTTTCATTGCGGCTTTCGCCAGCAAACTGGTTGGCCAACCCGGAAGCATTTTGATCTGTTTCCTGGCTGGGTTCTATTTTTTTTGCCAAATAGGCAATGTTATAGGCTGGTTCGAATCCCTTTTGATCGAGAATTTCAATATAATGATACCCGAATTGGGTTTTTACCACTTTTTTTTCACCTTTCTTTCCATTTAAACTAAAATCATTGAATTCCTTTATCATCATACCAGCGGGGAAATAACCAAGATCGCCGCCTTTTTCCTTGCTTGAAGGGTCGTCTGAGAATCTTACCGCAAGACTGTCAAACCTGGCACCCTTCTCAATTAACATTCTTATGCTATCTATTTTCTTCTTGGCTAGGCTATCCTCCATAATCGGCTGGCCTGTTTTGGGGTCGACGGTAGCAATTAATATATGGCGGGCCCTCACGGAATCTGGCATTGATTTTTCATCTATTTTTTTCGCCACCACATAATTATTTACATCAAGATAGGGACCGAATATTCCACCCTTTGGCAGTGCTACTATGGAATCCTTATGGGGTATCTGCATTTTTGATAATGGCGTATATGCATCATTGTAAGAAATCTCTGATCCATTGTGAGCCATAAAAGCTTCAGGATCCGGGGCAGAGGCAAACTCATTTCTTAGTTTCAGCACCTGGTCGAGAACCCTCGCACTATCAACCGAGGTCGGCCCTGCATTAAAAGCGACATAAGCTATGCTCCTGGTTTCTTCCTGCTTGTACTGGTCCCTATGTTTGTCTACGTATTCTTTTATTTCATCGTCAGTTACCTTGACCGCGCTGTCCGGGATCGTAGAATAAGGAGTATTGACAAATTGGATTGAAGCAATCTGACTATTATCAGATATCGTTTTTTCGACCATCCATTTGGGTACATATCCACTGTTGGCTATCAAAGAAATATATTTCTCTCTTTCCCTTAGCTTGATTATTTGTGGAATACCATCTTCAAAAAATTTTTTTGCCTCTTCATAGTTCTTATCGGTTTTTTTATTGGTTTTATAAATGGTTCTTAATTGGTTGATGGTAGCTGCTGCGGCCTGCCCATCAAATATCCCTGTCTTGGGATCAGTGAAGGATTGTCTTATTTCAGGAATGGCATTGGGACCAACCAGCATATCATTTAATTCCTTATCACTTATTTCAATTCCCACCTGTTCGTAGACTCCGGACATCACAGATTCCTCAATAAACTGTTTCCATACCTCGTCTTTTACGGTTNNAAGCATCCATCAGGAGAAAGCCAACCAAGCTCAAGGCAATCAGGCCAAAGACCAACCAGGCCGCTTTGTCCCTTATTTGCTGAATAACTGACATATATGGTATTTGAATTCCATTTTGAAATGGATGGCAAAAATAGGGGAAAATTGATAAATTGTGGAACAGGCCATTCGTGAAACAGGAATTAACAACTCTTTCTTGGTAAATTTACAAAGTGGTTAATAAGGGCCTTTTTCGGGCTGGATTTTTGGGGATTGTTTGGAGGTAATTTTTAATTTTGCATTTCGTCAACCGGGAAAAGTTAAGAACCCGTTACTTGTTAGATTTCGCTAACATTCGAATTCTTAAAATAGTTTTCAGACCATGTAGTTATTCCACATCNNCACCAAAAAGACAGCTTGAACACAGGAATTGATTGTTAAATACTTGTGCAATTGAGTGGATAACTTCCTCCTTATTAATTACCAACAGACACAATAAATTATTATCCACCAATTCACCATTATAATAGTAATAG
>PLCH01000361.1 GCA_003135585.1 Chitinophagaceae bacterium | reverse complement strand
AAAATAAATTAAAACAAAAGCTACCAGAACAATAGCAGGCATGATGGCCACTTTTAAGAAAGTACTTGAACTCGCAATATTATTTGCTTCACTTGCGCTGTGTCCTGAACTGACAGCCGCTTGCTTAAAGTCGTCAAACCATCTTCCCATTATTGGTAATATGAAAGCTACGGAAAGCATGCCTCCGCCCCCCATTAGTGACAAACCCAGTGCTCCGGTATCTGGCAAATATTCCGACACGAAACCCAGCATGGTTGGCCAAAAAAAACATATGCCCACAGCAAAAACGAAGGCCGCTGCAAAAGCTGCGTTTCCGCTTGCCAGGCTCAACAATACCAAACCTATTCCTGCAAACAGGGCCGAAAAAATCAACATGCCGTTTGGATTGATCTTATGCACAACCGGTCCCGCAAAGGCCCTTCCCAAAGCCATCACTCCATTTATCAATACCAATACCAGAATTCCTGATAGACCTGCATTTTCAAGAAATCCAGGGAGCCATTGATTCGTACCGAGCTCTGTGGCTGCAGTAAGAAACATACAGGCCAGCATAACAAGAAAAAGAGGGTTAAGGCAGGATGCAAACATCTTGCCCGTACTGACACCTTTTGTAACTCTTTCGGTCTGAGGGAATGATAACTTAAAAAACAAAAAGCCATATACGATAGCCGGTATAAATAAAGTCGCAATCATAATATGCCAGTCCAGTTTCAAAACATCCAGCAAGAAATAGGATACGAGTCCCCCTATGACTATGCCGCCGGGAAACCATACATGAAACCTGTTTAACATCGTTGTTTTATTCTGAGGAAAAAGTGTAACCGTGAGCGGGTTGCAGGCAGCCTCCACCATTCCGTTTCCAATGCCAATGCAGACGGTTCCAACAAATAACATGGTTGCATCCTTGGCGACCAGGTAGATGACAACACCGGCTATATGTCCGATAAAGGCAAAAATCAGCAATCGTTTCATTCCTATTACATCACAAAGCGGGCCGCCTACAATCATGGCANNCGGGCCCCCAGACATCCACGAGGGATGCCCGGAAGGCAAATGTCATCGCCGTAAAAATTAATGCAATCCGGCTCGCAAAAAAAAGCTGTTTGCGTTGAACTTTGGAAAACATAGCAAGTTGTTTTGTTTAATAAAACTCAATCGTTAGAAAAAATTGTTTCAATGCTCGGGTTATCAGGCGTAACTTTATTTGCGGATAAGGCAAGAAAAAAATCTCATAAAAAGGTTTGTAAATGTAATTTTTTATTTTTTAATAGAACCCAAAATAATTGTTATGTTGACAATTTTTATGGGGAATATTTATATTTATTATCAACCAGTGACCCAATTCGATTGAGATTGTCTTAAAATTGCAGACGAAAAAATAACAAAAAATACAGTCATNNTATTCTAAACTTGCATTGAAAATGATCTTAAATTCAAGGATATGAATAGAAAATTACGAATGGGAATGGTCGGAGGGGGCAAGGATGCCTTCATTGGTGCCATTCACCGCCATGCTGCCAATATGGACGGCTTAATCGAACTGGTCTGCGGGGCACTTAGTATCAATCCGGAAATTGCAAGGGAATCAGGCCGTTCTTTGTTCTTGCCTGAGGAAAGGACCTACCTCAACTTTGAGGAAATGATAAAAAATGAGGCAAACGGGGTGCAGATAAAAGGNNTTAATGGTTTTAATGTAGTGATTGAAAAACCAATTGCTTTCACCCTTGATGAAGCCAAGCAGCTGGAAAAAAAAGTAGCGGCCACCGGTTTAATCTTATGTCTTACGCATACCTACTCGGGCTATCCGATGGTAAAGCAGGCCCGGCATATGGCAAGGGGAGGCGATTTGGGAAAAATCAGAAAAATATGGGTGGAATATCCCCAGGGCTGGCTTAGTAAATTAAGTGAACGGGAAGGGAATCCCCAGGCAGCCTGGAGAACAGATCCGAAAAAATCAGGAAAAAGTGGTTGCATGGGAGACATCGGAACCCATGCGGCCCATCTGGCTGAATACATTTCGGGTTTAAAGATCACCCAGATTTGCGCCGATCTCAATATTATGGTAGCCGGAAGGGCATTGGATGATGATGGAAATGTTTTGCTGAAATTTGACAATGGTGCTGCAGGAGTATTAATGGCCTCCCAAGTCGCAGCCGGAGAAGAAAACGCATTGAAGATCAGGGTCTATGGGGAGAAAGGAGGGATAGAATGGGCACAGCACGAACCTAACACCCTGTTGGTAAAATGGCTTGATCAGCCGGCGCAGATTTTACGCGCTGGCTCCAATTACGTTAATCATCTTTCGCGATTTGCAACCCAAAATATGNNTGCAACCCAAAATTGCAGAACGCCTGGCGGACATCCGGAGGGTTACCTTGAGGCCTTTGGAAATATCTACCGAAATTTTGCGCTGACACTCTCTGCAAAATTGGACGGCACAGAACCCTCCAAAGAAAATTTGGATTTTCCTGGAGTGACCGACGGGATACGCGGAATGGCATTTATAGACAACGTGGTAAAAAGTGCCGCAAGCAAGGAAAAATGGACGGAATTTATTATCTAACAAAATAATCATGCAAACATTAAAAGGACCCGGAATTTTCCTGGCGCAGTTCCTGGATGACAAGCACCCGTTTAATACCCTTCCATCTATTTGCAAATGGGCAAAAAGCCTGGGCTTTGTGGGCGTTCAAATTCCAACCTGGNNCGATGAACTGAAGGGGCAGGTCGAGGAATCCGGATTGCAGATCACTGAATTGTCCACCCATCTTCAGGGGCAACTGGTCGCTGTTCACCCGGCTTATGACAGTCTGTTTGATGGTTTTGCCCCTGCAGCGGTACATAACAATCCAAAAGCAAGGACAGCCTGGGCAGTACAACAATTGCAATATGCCGCTAAAGCATCTCAGAATCTTGGTCTCAATGCACACGCCACCTTTAGCGGCGCTTTATTATGGCCTACCGTTTACCCATGGCCGCAACGCCCCGCGGGTCTGGTAGAAACCGGTTTTAAGGAACTGGCTAGCCGCTGGCTACCGATCCTGAATGAATTTGATGAATGCGGGGTTGACCTTTGCTATGAAATTCATCCAGGCGAAGACCTTCACGATGGCGTCAGTTATGAATTATTCCTAAAGCACACGCAAAATCATCCACGGGCCTGCATTTTATATGATCCTTCCCATTTTGTTTTGCAATGCCTCGATTATCTGACCTATATTGATTATTACCATGAGCGTATCAGGATGTTCCACGTAAAGGATGCGGAATTTAATCCGACCGGCAAACAGGGTGTTTATGGCGGTTATCAAGGTTGGATTGACCGGGCCGGGCGGTTTCGTTCCTTGGGTGATGGCCAGGTGAATTTCAAATCCATTTTTAGCAAATTGGCTGCTGCCGATTATAAAGGTTGGGCGGTACTGGAATGGGAATGTTGTATCAAACACCCGGAAGACGGAGCAAAAGAAGGGGCCCTGTTCATCAAAGATCATATTATCCGCGTGACGGATAAAGCCTTCGATGATTTTGCGGGGCGCGGTTCGGATGAAAAATTTAATCGGTCTGTTTTAGGGTTGAAGTAGATAATTTTCCGAAATTTAACTCTCCTAATCAATTTCATTTCATCAATTATTCATTTTTTAGTTATGAAAAAAACATTCATTATTCTTTTATGCAGNNTGCTGCGCCCTCCGTCGCTACAGACTCTTCCGCTACCGCTACTCCCGGGGCCGCTGATGAAAAAGGACTGGAGTTAATTGGTTCATCCGATTGTATTACCTGTCATAAGCTTCGGGAAAAGAATATCGGGCCTGCCTACTCAGATGTTGCCGAAAAATACCGTAACACCCCGCATGCCGTTGATACACTGATTCAAAAAGTGATCCATGGAGGAAGTGGAAATTGGGGACCCGTCCCGATGACTCCCCATCCTGCGTTGCCTGAATCAGATATAAGAACGATGGTAACCTATATCTTAACTCTAAAAAAATAATTGATATGAAACGAATTGCTTGCGTTGCCATAATAACATTTTTAATTTTTACGCGTCTTTTCGCACAATCACCAGCATCCAATATGCTTTCCGACAAAGAAAAACAGGATGGATGGCAATTGCTTTTTGACGGCAAATCCACCAGGGGCTGGCATACCTATGGTAAACCGACCACTGGGGAAGCCTGGAAAATTCAAGACGGTTCCCTGCACCTGGATGCTTCGGCCAAATCGGCCTATCAAAGCAAAGGCGGGGGTGACCTGGTAACCAATGGAGAATTCGAAAATTTCGATCTTATACTGGAATGGAAAATCTCCAAAAATGGCAACAGCGGAGTCATGTTCGACATTAAGGAAGACCCCAAATACAAAGAAACCTGGTTTACAGGGCCAGAAATGCAGGTGCTGGATAATGAAGGACATGATGATGGAAAAATAAAAAAGCACCGTGCCGGGGACCTCTATGACCTCATATCCTCCTCCACAGAACCTGTAAAACCTGTCGGCGAATGGAACCAGGTGGAGATAAAATGCAATAAAGGCAAACTGGATCTTTTTATGAATGGGATAAACATCATATCTACCACCTTATGGGATGATAATTGGTGGAAACTAGTGAAAGGCAGCAAATTTGTAGAGATGCCCGATTTTACCAAATTTAAGTCCGGCCGTATCGGTTTACAGGATCACGGGTGTGATGTCTGGTACCGCAACATTAAAATCAGGAAATTATAGAACATCCTTTAACTGTCCCAACACATCAATATGAAAATGCCATCAGTTACAAAAACATTTGCCGGAATCGCGCTGGTCTGCCTTTGCCTTGTTTTCATAAATACTTCATTTGCTCCACCCCAGTCACCGAAAGAAAATTCCCAGCTAACGGTTTTGATTTTTTCCAAGACCAACGGGTACCGGCACGCGAGCATTCCTACAGGAATTACTGCCATAAAGANNAAAGAAATTAGGGATGGAAAACAATTTTGGAGTGGATGCAACCGAGGATTCGACCTGGTTCAATACAGCCACCCTAAAAAAATACTCGGCAATCATATTCTTAAGCCCCACCGGAAAAGTATTCGGGCCGGAGGAAGAAAAAGCATTACAGGATTATATCCATAACGGCGGGGGTTATGTTGGAATTCATGCAGCGACTGATTGTGAATACAATTGGGCATGGTATGGCGGACTTGCAGGCGCATATTTCAAATCACATCCCAAACAGCAATCCGCCAAATTAAATGTGATCAACAAAAACCATCCTTCCACCAAAAATCTTCCGGATTTATGGGAGCGCTTTGACGAATGGTATAACTTCAAAAACCTGAACCCGGATTGCACCACGTTAATAAAGATTGATGAGCATTCCTATACCGGTGGTGAAAACGGAGACAACCATCCCATGGCCTGGTACCATGCCTATGAGGGGGGAAGGGCTTTTTACACTGCCCTGGGGCATACCGATGAATCTTATTCTGATCCCAAATACCTGGATCATATCCTGGNNCGATGGGCGGCGGTAACTAGATTTTACAAGCTGACAATTTCTTTCTTCCCCGTTTTTTACCCGGCTCCACAGGCGGAAGCGCAATTGTCTTCTACTTGACAGATTAGAATATCAGTTATTCCTATCTTAACAAATTAAAAAGAAACCATACGACCTGGAATCACGTTTATAATGAACAGTTAATTGTCAAAAATAGGAATCGTTGAAGTTTACCTTGCAAGGCTGGAAGATTTAGATATATTTCCTTGCGCCTTGAAAAACCACAAATTTTTTAGTATGAAAAATTTAATATTATACCTACTTGCAGGATTTATTTTGCTGGATAGTTCCTGCGGTCTTGCTCAATCACCAAATAAAAAATATCCGGATCCTCCGGTTGCAGACAGCAAGACGGTATATCCCCTGGAATTGAGAGACGCAGAATGGAAAGCGAGGCTGACAGAGGCACAATATTATATACTTCGCCAGCAAGGGACCGAAAGACCTTTTTCAGGTCAATATGATCATTTTTACAAAAAAGGGACCTATTATTCTGCTGCTTCCCTACAACCTTTATTCAGTTCTGAAGCAAAATTTGATTCCAAAACAGGATGGCCTAGTTTTTACGCCCCCATTAATAAGGATGCAGTCCGCCTGGTTAAAGATAACAGTGATGGGATGGAAAGATGGGAGGTGGTTGACAGTAAAAGCGGTTCGCACCTTGGTCATGTTTTTGATGACGGGCCTGCCCCCACCAATAAAAGATATTGTATGAATTCGGCGGCCCTGATTTTTGTTCCCGAAGGAGGAGCAGCTCCCACGCATTCAAAATAAAATCAAGTNNCTGTGCGCAAACAAAAGACCAGGAATTAAACATTCCCGCCGGCCAAAAAGGAAAACCTTCTAAGAATGAGGCTGTCGCTTATTTTGCAGAAGGTTGTTTCTGGCATGCGGAGATTATCTTCCAAAGTCTGGCCGGGGTAAGAGATGCAGTTTCAGGATATGCAGGAGGAACGGCTGCCTATCCCAGTTATGAATCAGTTTGCACCGGACAAACAGGTCACGCCGAAACCGTTCAGGTCATTTATGATCCTGCAAAGATTTCATATGCCACTCTAGTGGCTGCTTTTTTTGCAAGTATGGACCCGACTGAATTAAACAGACAGGGTCCCGATGAAGGCACGCAGTACCGGTCCATTGCATTCTATCAAAATGAGAAGGAAAAACAGATCATAGAAAGTGAAATCGCAAGGTTGACAAATTCAAAAAAATACTCTGGTAAAATCGTAACCCAGGTCATCCCATTTACAAAATTTTATGAAGCAGAAGCTTACCACCAGGAATATATAAAGAACCATCCGGGAAATCCCTATGTTGCCCATGTTTCCATACCCGATTTTTTAAGGTTTAAAGAAGAATTCAAAGGACCCTATAAATAACAGGGGCTAAAGCTTTCCGACTCTTTCTATCGCGCAGATATAACAACAGGCTTCCGCACTTCTGGCATGAAGGTATTCGACATCCGGACGCTGATCGAAAATCTTACCAATCATTTCATCAATATCTTCATCCCCTACCAGTCGGCTATATACCATTTGTTGTTCCGGATTGTATCCAATCAAACTAATAGGAAAGTGAGTCTTGTCTGCCTTTATTTCCGGGGGGAATCTATGGACTTCGCTATATTCTTCCACTTCTTCTGCCTGTATAAAGACCGGGCCCGGTTGGTTATAGGCATTGTCAATACTGAAAGGATTGTGGCTTAATAACAAACGTTTATCGATTCCGATTTTGAACGGTTTTAAGGAGACCCTGCAGGGACCAAGGCCTGTGGCAGTTTGTTCCACAATATGATGGCCAAAATTATCTTTGCGGCATGTCCGAATCTGTGTGGCCAACTTTTTGCTCAATGGTACAATCTTAAATTTTGTCATTGTTGTATTCGTTTAGGATTATTCAAAAGTCCAGAGGATTACCTTCAATTGCAACCCGGATCTTGCTGAATTACTCTAACTATGTCTGGCTTACCTTCAGCAAAAGAAAAGCCGTCTCCCACGGCGGTAAGACGGCTAGGAAAAGGAACCAAACCCATCCTCAATTGAACCATTCCCATTAACTGCAATTCCTCTTCGTTAAAATTTGTTTTGCGCTTAGTTTATTTTCGATCCCTTTGGCCACTTTTTGGTTATTTTTTTGTCAGAATCATTTTCATTGACCTCGTTGGTTTGCAATTGGACGGAATCATTGTATTTAACCAAAGCCGGATCCTTTTCCTTTGCCTCCTCCATATTGGAATCATATACGTTGATCGTCCTAAATTGAGGATTGGCTTCGATAAACATTTTCCTTTCCAGTCCTTCTTCTTCAAAATTGACCGCCTGAAGATTGCCTTTTTCGAGGGATTTTATAAGCATCTCCTTTTCCCAGTTATGCTGCAATTCTTTAATTGGAAGTTTGCTTATTTCCCGTCTCAGATCAAACCCATAATTTTCATGGTATTGTTTTATTTTATACCCTTCCTTTTCTTTAGATGACAAATCCAACTGTAACCAGGCATTATAATATTGGCCTTCTTTGTTCTCAAGATCCTTGTTTACCGCCCTGCCACAAAGAAGATTGTATCCTTCTTTGAGGGTGATTCCCCTTCCCTTATATATAAAGAAGGGTTGGATCAATCCCTCGGCATGCTTCTCTGTTTGCAGGCTTAGCCAGTATTTTATGAAAAAATAAAAGTTGTTATTGTCTGATTTTCTAAAAAAGAGAATGACTTCTGCCTCATCTTTACCGATATTCAGCCTGTGGGATAACTGGAATTCAGGCTTTTGTTCCTCCAACGCCTCCCTGAGTGCCCCCTGGAGTTTTTCGCCAAATCCCATNNTTATTAGGTAAATTTATAGTCCCCGGAAAATGCCCGACTTAATAAATGTCAAATAATTATCTTTTACTTTTTATACGGCTGAGCGTTTCAAGGGTTATACCCAGGTAGGAAGCGATATAGGAAGAAGGGACACGCTGTATTAATTCGGGAAGATTTTGCATTAAATATCCATATCGTTCATCTGCTCTCTGCATCCGGATTGCATACAGGCGTTGTTCGCTTTGTGAATAATATTTTTCCGTAAGAACCCGGCCTATGAAATTGAATTCCGGAAATTGACGATACATATACTGAAGGTCTTTGTAACTGACATAATGCAATACCGTTTCTTCCAATGCCTGAATGCTTTCATAACTTGGTTTTTGAAGAAAAAAGCTTTCAATGGAAATCGCCACATCCCCTTCCATCATGAACCAGGAACAAACTTCAGTGAGGTTTTTTAAATAAAAACATCGCAACAATCCCTTTTCGATAAAATAAATTTGATCGCAAATGCGGCCTGCTCTAAGCAAATAATCTTTTTTTTTGATGGTCTTAGCCTGAATGATCTGGGTCAGATAATTCCTGAGCCCGTCTGAAAGAGGGTGAATAGAATTCAGGTAAAGAATAAGATTCTCCATGGCATACTAAAATAAACAATCAAGGATATCTGTAATATTTAATACGGGGGCTTAATGGTAATCCATTATGCCCACCCCTGAATAATGTTACAGTACAAGCGTTGCCCTTTGGCGGCTAAACAGATGGAAGGTTGTATCCGTTATGGTATTCCTTCATCAGATATTGGCGGTTGACATTCTCGTCGGTGAACTTTTCAGCAGACTTGTCCCAGGCTAACCGCAGTCCGCTGCGGAAACTGATATTGCCCATTTGGGCCACGGTTGCGACCTGCGTAGCTGCCTCAATGGAACAATTGAGGTTTTCCATCTTTCGGGAACGCACCGCATCAATAAAATTGACCCAGTGATTTTCCAAACCGTTATCAGAGGATTTTACAAGAGGTTTACTTACTTTATTTTTGCTCTGCCTTTCTTCTATTACTTCCCATCCTCCCCGGTTCAGAACAAGAGTGGCATTATTGCCGATATAGGCAATCCCGTGATCCCGTCCGTAGGATCCGTTATCGATTCCCATGGCATGATCCCATACAAGGTTGAAATTATCAAATTCGTAAAGCGTGGTGAGGGTATCTGGCGTCTCCTCATACAGATCAGGATAGGCAAATCTTCCGCCCAATGCGGAAATTGATTTCGGTGAATCCGCTTTCATGCCAAGCAAACCGTAATCCAGCAAATGTACCCCCCAGTCTGTCATAAGGCCTCCGGCATAATCCCAGAACCATCGAAAATTAAAATGAAAACGGCTGGCATTGAAAGGCCGCTTCGGGGCAGGCCCCAGCCACATTGCATAATCCACACCGGCTGGAGGATCGGTATCGGGCCTGATAATATCAGGTTTCATCCAACCCTGGTAGCACCAGACTTTGACCGTCCGTATATTCCCTAATTGCCCGGTATAAACGAAATCAACCGCGTCCTTAAAATGCTTTTGGCTCCTCTGCCATTGTCCCGCCTGTACAACTTTATTATATTTTTTTTGGGCTGCTATCATCGCTCTGCATTCCCCAATAGAATTCCCAACGGGTTTTTCCACATATACATCTTTACCTGCCTCACAGGCATGCATCATGATCAGGGCATGCCAATGGTCCGGCGTTCCGATGATAACAACATCAATATCCTTTTGGTCTAATAANNACGGTAATCACTGTAGGTTTTTACTTTCGAAGTATCCACTTTCATTTTAGCCAGATCACTCATTCTTTTATCCAAAACATTTTTATCAACATCGCACAAAGCCACGACATTTACCCCGGGCACTTTTATTGCGGCGCTAAGATCGGCCCATCCCATCCCATTGATGCCGATTGCGCCAATATTGATCCTGTCAGAAGGAGCTACCCGTTTGCTTAAGGAAGAAAACGCCTGATTACCTAATGTGGAAAGCAACATCCCACCGCTCACCAAGGCAGAGGATTGTTGTAAAAACGAACGGCGGTCACTCATGGTTTTTATATTTAATTATACCTCAAGTTTATTTTTCTTAATGTACTGCAGGCTTTTGGCGATACTTTCATAAACCGGAATCTTGACCTGATCCTGCTCAACAAAGAAGTACTCCAGCCCCGATTCTTTTTTATATTTGAAAATTTCCTTATAGTTTATGATCCCGCTGCCTACTTCCGTAAATGATTTCTCCGGAGTGTTGTCCATATCCTTTATGTGCCACATCTTAATCCTTCCCGGATTTGATTTGATCAGTTGTATAGGATCGACACCGGCTTTGGTCACCCAGAAGATATCCATTTCAAAATTCACCAGGGAGGGATCTGTCTCCTTGAGAAGGACATCAAACCCGGTTTGGCCACCACCCCAGTCCTTGAATTCAAAATTGTGATTGTGATAGGCAAGTCTCATTCCAGCCCCTTTTGCAACCTCTCCTGCCCTATTTAATTTCTTCGCCAGTTTCTTGTAATCATCCAGGTTCGTTCGCAAACTATCCGGCAGGAAGGGAACGGTAAAAAATTTGTGGGATAAATGGGTGGCGTCTTCCACCGTTTTCTTAAGATCGTCTTCATCTCCCTTTGATAAATAATTGGGAAGGCTGTAATGCCCGCTGGGGGATTCCAGTTTATACTTTTTCAATAAATCTGCAAAATCACTTGGGGAAAGCCCGAAAAATTTGCCGCCGTTGTATCCAAAAACTTCCACTGATGTGTACCCGATCTCAGCAATCCGGGAAAGGGGAGTTTGGGGATCAGGATTTTTGGGGTCTTTAAAAATCTCGTTACGAACTGTATAGAGTTGAATCCCAATAAGATCCTTTTTTTTAAACCATTCTGGTGTATAAATCAACAGGCCGGTTGTGGCCAGGGAAGTCTGTTTGAGAAAACTGCGTCGTGTTGGCATAACAATTCGTTTAGCCGATGAAATTACCAAAAAAAAGAATTGAAAAATCAATCCTGCTCATATTCAAACTGCAGGCGGTTCAATTGCTGGTAAAGTCCATCCTCCAAAGCCAACAACTCCTGGTGGGTACCTTCCTCCCTCACCAAACCTTTATCCAGTACAATAATCTTATCAGCATTCCTTATGGTGGATAACCGGTGTGCTATAACAAAAGAGGTTCGGTTCTGCATCAGGTTAAACAGGGCGTCTTGAACCAGTGCCTCTGATGCGGAATCAAGGGAGCTGGTAGCTTCATCTAAAATTAATATGACGGGATCTTTTAATATGGCTCTTGCAATGGCAATTCGCTGGCGCTGACCACCCGACAATTTGATACCCCTTTCACCGACTACTGTCTGGTACCCCTGTGGAAAACCCATGATAAATTCATGGGCATTGGCCTTTTTAGCTGCCTCTTCTATTTCCATTTGCGAGGCATGAGGTTTTCCGTATGCGATATTCTCCAGAATGGTTCCCCCGAACAATAAAACATCCTGGGGGACAAGCGCCATCTGTTTGCGTAACTGAGATAAAGGAATGGAGTCGGCATTTTTATCATCAAATAAAAGGATTCCGGAATCGGGCTGATAAAACCGAAGTAATAGTGAAACCAGGGTAGTTTTGCCTGCCCCACTGGGACCTACAATTGCAATCTGTTCCCCCGGATCGGCCTGGATACTAACGTCCTTCAATACCTGAATTTCTTTTCGGGAAGGATAACTGAAAGCCACATGACGCAATTCCACCCGTCCATATAACCGGTAAGCTTCCTCTAAGGGCTCCTCTACACTATCAATATCTTCCGTTTTTTCACGCAACAGCTCGCGTACCCGTTGAGTTGCACCCAGGGTCTTCTGGAGCTGACTATAGAGATCTGCAAATCCTCCCATGGTCCCGCCCACAAACGCGGTGTAAACCACAAAAGCCGTTAGATCCCCGAATGAAAGATGGCCCTGTTGCATTAAACCCGTGCCATACCACACCACCAAAACAATTGCGCCAAATACACTGAAAAGTAAAAAGGACACGAAAAAACCCCTGAATCTTCCGTTGCGTACGGCAAGGTTGACCACCTTATCAATGCTTTTGGTATACCGTTTCAATTCAAACCATTCGTTTGAAAATGCTTTTACATTGCTGATCCCCTGCAGGGTTTCCTGTACAATGGTACCCGAGTCAGCAAGCTGATCCTGACCCTGCCTCGCCAATTTTCTGATGCGTTTGCTGAAAATAACTGCAAACACAACAATAACGGGCACCACCGACAAC
>PLCH01000372.1 GCA_003135585.1 Chitinophagaceae bacterium | reverse complement strand
TGATTTCTGCAGCATCAAAGCCAGCGGGGGGAGCGATGCCAATATCACCGTAAACAAGGAACTGAATGCAGACGCAAGTGGAGGCAGCGATATTTATTACAAAGGATCGGGCGTAGTAAAGGAAGTGAGATCAAGCGGTTCGGGCAGTGTTTCCAAAAAAGGATAATACCCGTCAATTTTTTTTACTAATCAATTAATTATATGAAAAAATTATTTTTTGCAATTTTGGCTTGCTGTGTTTTATCTGCGGCATTTGCCCAAAACGGAGTGATCAGGGATCCTAATGCCCAGACCCGTACTGCAAGCGGGTTTCATGCCATTAAAGTTTCAAATGGCATTCATTTATATCTTGTACAGGGGAATGAGGAAGCAGTGGCCGTGAGTGCATCTGACAAGCAATACCGGGACCATATCCGGACCGAGGTTGAAAATGGCGTTTTGAAAATCTATTATGATAATGATAGTTGGAAATTCTGGGAATCGGACAATAGAAAAAACCTGAAAGCTTGGNNGTAAAGAAAAAACCTGAAAGCTTATGTTTCCTTTAAAATGCTGGACCGGTTAAAAGCTTCTTCAGGATCCCGGGTTGAAGTGGATGGCTCAATCAGGTCGGACAATCTCGCGATGGATTTTTCTAGCGGTTCCAACTTCAAGGGGAAGGTAAATGTGAAAGAACTAAAGGTCGAACAGAACAGCGGGGCTGAAACATTTATCGGGGGCATGGCTTCCAGTTTAAGAATTCAGGCCAGCAGTGGGAGCAGTATGAAGGGGTATGAGCTGGAAACCGACCAGTGTGATGCCAATACCAGCAGCGGTGCCAGCGTGCATGTAACGGTCAAAAAGGAACTCAACGCCTCTGCTTCCAGTGGCAGCGAGATTTATTACAAGGGGACGGGTGTGATAAGAGATCTTAGCACCAGCAGCGGGGGCGAAGTGTCAAAAAAGTGAACCAGCGCCATCCCAAAGAACATGAATGAAGAAGCTCTTTCCAAGGCGATAGGATTTTTCGCTGAACGAAATGGAAGCTTTAAACTCTTCGAACTTTCATCTACCAAAATAAAAACCATGCATATGCAAAAGTTGGCCTTATTTCTTATCAGTTTTATTCTCATCAATGGTATATATGCACAAAAGGCAATTGTTAACGATCCGAATGCCGGGGTGAGGAATGTAAAAGGATTTCATGCCATAAGGGTTTCCAATGCAATTGACCTTTACCTGACCCAGGGTGAAGAAGAAGCCGTTGCCGTAAGTGCCAAAGATCCCAAATTCCGCGACCGCATCCGTACAGAAGTTGAAAACGGCGTATTGAAAATATGGTTTGACAATGAAGGCTGGAGCTGGGATAACGGGAACAGGGAACTAAAAGCGTATGTATCCTGCAAAACGCTTGACAAACTCGCAGCCTCGGGTGCTTCAAATGTAACTGTGTCTGGAGAAATCACAGGAGACAGGCTGGAATTACACTTGTCGGGTGCCAGTGATTTCAATGGATCCGTAAAATTCAAAGAATTGTCCATTGATCAATCAGGCGCTTCTGATATTACGATCAACGGAAGCGTAGGAAATCTTCAGATAGATGCCAGCGGTGCCAGTGACACAAAAGGATTTGATCTCATATCGGATAATTGTAGCGCCCATGTTTCAGGTGCCTCCGATATTAAGATCACGGTCAACAAGGAACTGAATGTGCATGCCAGCGGGGCAAGCAGCGTTTCTTATAAGGGCAGTGCAGTGATCCGGGATTTAAAATCCAGTGGTGCGAGTGGTATTTCAAAAAAAGGTTAGCCGGATTTGTTAACGGATTTTCTTAGTTTTCTTTGCCGAATGCCCAAATAAGAAAGTCGGGGAATTCTGCACTCCACGAGGGGTAATCGTGTTTTCCGTCTTTTGCTTCCTTGTAAACCAGATCCCCTTCAGCCGAAATATTTTTTTGCCGGATAAGGGTAATAATGTCCCTGGTATCATCTATAACGTCAATAATACCATCTTTATCCCGGTCCGAAATCTCTTCAGCTGCGCCGGCATAAAACCAATATTGAAGAGCCGGCTTTTTTCTGGATTCCTTTAATTTAGCGTACATGATCCGGTTCTTCTCATCAGAATAACTGCTATCCTCAACTGCTTTATCCCGCCACCAGAAAGAGCCTGAAAATACTCCGACTTTATTGATCTTTTCGGGATGATTCCACGCTATATCAAAAGCCGATAAACCGCCAAGCGAACAACCTGCGATGGCAATAGAATTAAATTTTCTTACCCCTGACATTTTTTTTGCATAGGGANNAAGAAGCTCATCAATGATGAAGGAATCGTAGTAGGCGGCTTTTGAACCTCTTTTTAAATAATCCGGCTTTCCGGATACTCCGTATTCCTGCATCCGGTCCCCTGCATAAACCGCCACAATTACCAGGGGTTGAAGGGCTCTTTTTTTGTACAGACTATCTGTTATTTCAAATACCCTGAGCTTTTCCATGTCCTGGCCGTCATTTAATATGAGCAGGTTCAATCGGGATTTATCAGCCGGAATAGGGGTGTTGATCACTTCCAGTTGCACTTTTCGGTTTAGGTGGCGGGAATACAATTCGTCCTCACGCTGATGTATGTGTTTGAATGAAAAAATGAAGACTATGGCAACAAAAAGGAGGAGGTTTTTTTCCATTTTGTGAAAATAACAGTTGTATAGAATACCCAAATCATTTTTGGGTTAAAAACTAATTCCGCCTACCTTTGCGTCCCATATCGCGAAGTAGAGCAGCGGT
>PLCH01000072.1 GCA_003135585.1 Chitinophagaceae bacterium | reverse complement strand
GGGCAAGAGGAACCAACAATGCGGTCTTGCCTCATATAGCTTTCACCAGTCAGGCCCAAATGCGTACGGCCATAAAAAATGAAAGGAGATGGGAGTTTGCCATGGAAGGGTACCGGTTTTATGACCTTGTGAGATGGACACCCGCAGCAGATGGAATTGACGCGCCCAATGCATTGGGAGGCCTGGGGTATATACCCAGAAATGCCTTATACCCGATTCCGCAACCCGCTATTGATTTATCCGGTGGGATTTTAGTGCAAAATCCTAATTATTAGAAAATAAAAAAATAGTTATGAACCTCAAATATAGATTATTCAAAAATGCCCTACTGGCTTTTACATTATATGCAGCCATCAGTAGCTGTCAAAAAATGTCAACACCGGCCTTAGGTAATTACCCAAAAGACAATAACGTCCTGCCGGGAGGCAACCTTCGTTTTTTTGTTAGTTTTGATTCCACCTCGACAGATGCAAAACAAATAAATATCAGGTTTGCTGATAGCATTTCGGGCTATCCAAGTTTTTTTCCTGATCCATCGACCACCTTTGTTACCGGTGTTCGTGGCACTGCCTATCAGGGTTCTACCGGAACATTTTTGCATTATTTGACAGCGAATGATTTTGGGAGCGCAAAAAGCTTTACGATATCATTTTGGCTGAATATATCTCTTGCCCAAAAAGATCATAGCAACGCAGATGGTATTTTAGCCATATCCAGCACAAAAAACTTTTGGAGCAATGTTATTGTTTTTGCAGATCATGAAGCAAGTACCTCGGATTCCATGCAATTAAAATTCCATTTCGCCAATGGAAGCGGGGATAATTGGGATTTTGCAGGGTATACCGGCGCAAACAGATGGCCCCATATGTATGATGGCGTTTGGCATCATGTGGCATTTACCTACGATGCAGGAACCTCTACTGCTACCTTGTACAGGGACGGAGTCCAATTTGATCAAAAGACAAATGAAACAATAGCCTTTGACGGCAATGCGTCCCAGGTGGTTATTGGCGGTTTTCAGGAAGCCGTAAATATAGTGGACACATATGCCAACAATTCATGGATGTCAGGCTTCCCCGGAGCAATTGACCAGGTCAGACTTTATAATGCTGCTTTGTCCGCATCCGATGTTCTGGCATTATTTAATAACAAGGAATAAAAAGGGCATTCTATTTAATTTGCCTAAAGTAAAGAAGGGCTGAATAATAGTTCAGCCCTTCTTTATGCTTTTCTTTGCGTATTATTTTTTGATATTTCTTCTATTCAATTGATTCAGGATGTTCAAAAGAATTCAATACCGGCGATCTATACTGATTTGCTCCGGTTTGATTATTTGTACTTTTTTATTTGTTACCTGTATTGACCAGGATGCAAAACAGGCAAAAGCAAGTTCCAGTCTAAACCTTAAACAATTTTCAGGTTCTATCGTTTGTGCTAACTGCCATAAAAATATTTATGAGAGCCATATTCATACAGCACATTTTCTTACCACGCGACCTGCCTCAGAAAAATATATCAAAGGGAGCTTTGAGGAGGGGAAAAACAGGTTCGCATACGGTGCTGATATGATAGTCCTCATGGAAAAAAGGGATTCCGATTTTTATCAGGTCGGATANNGATATTACCAAGGCGTCGAAAGAATTGCCAAGCGTTTTGATATTGTTGTGGGCTCGGGGTCAAAAGGCCAAACCTACATAACTTCCTTTCAAAACAGGCTTTATCAATTGCCTGTGTCTTATTTTACCGCGGCAAACAAGTGGGCAAACAGCCCCCAGTTTCCAACCCATCCCGTTATTTTCAACAGACCCATTACATCCCGGTGCCTGGAGTGCCACAGCACTTTTGCCAAAAAAATACCGGGTTCCAATCATGAAGCCGAAGAATTCGACCGTCAAATCATCTATGGCGTAGATTGCGAAAAATGTCATGGCGCCGGGGCTAACCATGTTGAATACCAAACTCAGAATCCAAAGGAAGTGAAAGGAATGTATATTATTAATCCGGCCACATTTTCCAGACAACAAAGCCTTGATTTGTGCGGGCTATGCCATGGAGGAAGACTGCAGAAAACCAAGCCTTCATTTGAGTTTATTGCCGGTGACAAACTCTCGGATTATTTTGTGATGGATACCTTGGCTCCCGACCCCGGACAAATAGACGTGCACGGCAATCAATTAGGCTTGCTCCGTTCAAGCAAATGTTTTAGAATGAGCCAAACAATGACATGCACCACCTGTCATAACCCACACGAAAATGAAAGAGGGAAAATAGCGCTGTTTTCCCAGCGATGCGCGAATTGCCACAATAACGAACATGCTGGTTCCTGTAAAATGGTCGCTTCACTTGGCACCGTCATAAATCAGAATTGCATTGACTGCCATATGCCCTTAAAGCCTTCCAAATCTATTACTGAATTATTGCCAGGGGACAGCAAACCTACGGCAGCATTAATTCGTTCGCATTTTATAGGGATTTATCCCGATGAAACTATAAAGTATAAAGCCAGATCCTACAAAATCAATCAATAGAATAGTATGCCCGGTATAAAAATTGCAGCGCCTATTTTAGTTATTTTTTCTTTGTTACTTAGTTCCTGTCATCAGCCGGATAATAGGTTTGTTAGTCTGCCGGCTTCAAAAACCAATATTGATTTTGCTAACAATTTAGAAAAAAGAAACCTCTTCAACATACTTTATTTTCTCTACTATTATAATGGCGGTGGCGTGGCTATTGGCGACATCAACAATGATGGATTGCCTGATATTTATTTTACAGCAAACAGTTTTGGACATAATAAACTATACCTGAACAAAGGAAATTTTCAATTTGAAGATATTACTCAAAAAGCAGGAGTGGCTGGTAGCTCAGACTGGTGCACAGGTGTTACGATGGCGGACGTGAATGGGGACGGATTGCTGGATATTTATGTTTGCGCCGTGCAGGGAGAACATGGCTTACATGGGCGCAATGAGCTTTTTATCAATAATGGCGATGGCACTTTCACTGAAAGCGCAGAAAAATATGGCCTGGCTTTATCAGCCTTTTCAACTCAGGCCGTTTTTTTTGACTATGATCACGATGGGGACCTGGATTGTTTTATCCTGAACCAATCCCATCATCCGAATGAAAATATTGTGGATACAGCCAATAGAAGAAAATTTGATCCCAATGCGGGAAGCCGCCTTTACAGAAATGATCTCAGTACAACAGGAAAATTTACAGATGTTTCAGCGCAGGCAGGTATTTATCAAAGCAGCCTGGGATATGGCCTGGGGGTTTCCGTGGCCGATGTAAACAATGACGGGTGGGATGATATTTATGTAGGAAATGATTTTCACGAAAATGATTATTACTATATCAACAATGGTAACGGCACATTTACCGAAAGCGGCGCAAAACACTTCGGACATTATTCAAGGTTTAGCATGGGGAATGATATCGCTGATTATAACAATGACGGGCAACCTGATGTAGTCACCGTGGATATGTTGCCGCCGGATGAAAAAACCTTAAAAACCTATGGCAGCGATGAACACTTTGATATTTATAATTTCAAAATTTTGCGCAATGGTTTTCAAAATCAGGTTTCAAGGAACTGTTTGCAGCGCAATAACGGNNATGTAGCGTTAATGACCGGTGTTTCGGCAACAGATTGGAGCTGGTGCCCGTTGTTTGCTGACTTTGACAATGACGGCAATAAGGATTTATTCATTTCGAGCGGCATAGTAAAAAGACCCGTAGACCTGGATTATGTACGTTTTATTTCAGATCTGGCAGCTAAAACAGACAGGAACAGATCGGACAAGTATGATGAGTTGACGATAAACAAAATGCCCGATGGCGCTTCGCATCCTTTTCTGTTCAGGAATACAGGGAACAATTCTTTTAAAGATGAGAGCGATTTGTGGGGAACTGGAAGGATGAAAGGCTATTTTAACGGTGCTGCGTATGCCGACCTGGATAATGACGGCAATTTGGATCTTGTAATTAATTGCCTAAATTCTTCCGCTGTTGTTTTGAAAAATAATGCTCCAAAGAGAAATTATCTTTCTATTTCTTTTAAGGGAGAAGGCCTGAATAAATTTGGAATAGGCGCGAAAGCATATTTATGGGCTCATAACAATAGATCAGATAGTACTAAAATGCAATTTCAGGAACTGATGCTTACCAGGGGCTTTCAGTCCTCGTCCGATACCAGATTGCATTTTGGCCTTGATAGCGCAAATTATATAGACAGTTTGTTGATTGTCTGGCCTGACCAAAAATTTCAGGTTATTAAAATTATTCCGGTAAATAAACAACTGATCGTTTACCAAAAAGAGGCAACAGGCTCTTTTAATTATCATTTATTCTTCCCTGAAAAGAATGAAGCATTGAAAAATATATCTAACCAGATAAAATGCAGGTGGAGGCACAAAGAAAATGATTTTAATGACTTTAACGTGCAATACCTGATCCCTCATAAGGAAAGCACGAGAGGGCCGAAAATAGCTGTTGGCGATGTGAACAAAGATGGGCTTGATGATTTTTATGCCTGTGGCGCAAAAGGCCAGCCCGGCACATTGATGGTTCAGCAGAAAGACGGGTCATTCAAGGAGACCGATACTGCATTGTTTGCAAAATATGCACTTTGCGAAGATGTGGATGCTGTTTTTTTTGATGCGAATGGGGATGGATGGCCAGATTTGCTTGTAATAAGCGGGGGAAATGAATTTCAGGGAAATTCTCCTTTTTTATTGAAGGACAGGCTATATATCAATGATGGTAAGGGGCATTTTACAGAAAAAAATGATTTTTTTGTACAGAAATATTATAACAAATCCTGTGTAGCAGTTGCTGATATTGATCATGACGGGGACTCGGATATTTTTATTGGCACACTTGCAAACACCTTTGGAAATGAATTTGGGATGCCGGTTACTTCTTATCTTCTATTGAATGATGGAACCGGTAAATTTGATGTAGCCACTTTTAATACGATTCAGCTTTCTAATATCGGTACGGTTACATCAGCAAAGTTTGCCGATATAAATCAGGACGGCTGGCCGGATTTAATTGTCACCGGAGAATGGATGCCGATGAAAATTTTTATTAATAATCATGGAAAATTTACTGAAGCGGATATACCAAATTCCACCGGGCTATGGCAAACGGTGGAGATAACTGATATCAACGGGGATGGATACCCTGACATTCTTGCGGGCAACTNNGACATAATTCAAAGCTCTGGACCGGAAAAGACGGGCCACTGAAACTCTATATAAAAGATTTCGACAACAATGGCACAAAAGAACAAATAATGTGTTATACGGTTAATGGCAAGGAATATACTTTTTTAGCAAAAGATGAATTGGAGCGCGCCTTGCCTGTTTTGAAAAAAGCGTATGAAAGATATGATGAAGTTGCGGGAAAAACGGTACAATACATTTTTTTCGATTTATTTAAAGGTTATACTGAGCTAAAAGCAGAGACGCTTAGCTCATCCTGTTTTATAAATGACGGGAAGGGAAATTTTAAAAGAATGGATTTGCCCGATGAANNGGTTTTTTCATTTGTTCCTGTTTCCTCAAAAAATTCAACTGATTATTTGGCCGGGGGAAATTTTTTTGGGGTGACGCCTTATGAAGGAAGATATGATGCTTTATATCCTACTCTTTTTTCGTTTGATAAAAAGAATGGTAAGTTTAGTCATTTTTCTGTTCTGCCGGAAATAAGCGGCGAGGTGCGGGATATGAAATGGTTAAACGCGGCTGGCGGCAATAAAATGATGGTGTTGGCAAGGAATAATGACAGCCTGTTGTTTTTTCAATATAAAAAATGATTTCCATGATCCGATGCTGTAGTACAATAGTTCTTTCCGCCGTGCTGGCTGCCGGATGCTCTAAAAAATCATCAGGCCCCCCTGTAATCCCGGGGCCATTTAATCTGGTCAGCCAAACCCTGAACGGCTTTTCAACGACCCCGCCTTATTTCAATATCAGCAATTCCCCGGTTATTAAATTTGCATTTTCTTCACCGGTAGACCGTAGTTCCGTGGGGTCCAGTTTTTATTTCAAAGATAATTCCGGGGTTTCCATTCCCTACAACGCATCTTATGAGAACAAAGATAGCACGGTCGTTATTCAACCCGCTTCTGTTCTTACAGCCATTTCAAAATATGGAGTCGGATTTTCCACCAATCTGGAATCCCAGGGAAAAGTATTCCTGCAAAAGCAGATCGATATCCAATTTTTGACGGCCATCGACTCCACCGACAAGTTCCCCAGGCTAACGGATAGCGCCTTGCTCAGTCTGGTGCAGCAGCAAACTTTCAAATATTTTTGGGATTTTGGTCATCCTGTTTCAGGCTTGGCAAGAGAGCGTACAACCTCCGGCGATCTGGTTACCACTGGTGGAAGCGGTTTTGGTATCATGGCCATGCTGGTTGGCGTTCAGCGAAATTTTATATTGCGAACGGATGCGCTTACCCGCATCACAACCATCGTCAATTTTCTGGCCACCAAGGTTACATCCTACCATGGTGCATTTCCGCACTGGCTCAATGGAGCCACCGGTGCGACCATTCCTTTTAGCGCAAATGATGATGGGGGTGACATAGTTGAAACTTCCTATATGATGCAGGGCCTGCTCTGCGCCCGCCAGTATTTTAGCAGTGGTTCGGATTCCTCTGAAATCAGGCTGAGGACTGCGATCAATAATTTGTGGAACAAGGTAGACTGGAATTGGTACAGACAAGGTGGTCAAAATATATTGTACTGGAACTGGAGCCCGGACTTCAACTGGGCTGTTAACGTGCCTGTCCGGGGATGGAACGAGGCACTGATTACTTATGTACTTGCTGCATCATCGGCCGTGTCTTCCATTCCAAAAACTGTTTATGACAGCGGATGGGCTCAAAACGGAGGGATAAAAAATGGCAATAATTATTTCGGCATCACTTTACCCTTGGGCCCTGCCGAAGGCGGTCCTCTATTTTTTGCCCATTATTCTTTTTTGGGCATTAATCCCAATGGCCTGACAGATGCATATGCCAACTATTGGAACCAAAATACGGCACATACCCAAATCAATTACAATTATTGCATCAGTAATCCACACAATTATTTTGGATATAGCAATTTATGTTGGGGACTTAGCGCCAGCGATGAACAAAATGGATATTCAGCACATGCTCCCGGCAACGACGACGGGGTAATTACGCCGACAGCTGCTATATCCTCCCTGCCCTATACGCCCACCCAGTCCTTGGGCGCATTGCGTTTTTTTTATTATACACTGGGGAATAAAATCTGGGGGCAATATGGCTTTATAGATGCGTTTAATCTTAGCACTATCTGGTATGACAGCGACTGGCTGGCAATAGACCAGGGTCCTGAAATTGTCATGATCGAAAATTACAGAACCGGTTTATTGTGGAATTTATTTATGAGCTGCCCCGAAATAAAAACAGGCATGAAAAACTTAGGTTTCCAAGGCCCAAATTTGTGAACCACACTATTTTTATAAAGCTTTAAGAAATGATCAGGCTGAACTTGAAAAAAACGATCGCTTTTTTTGTTTTGCTGAATGCCCTCACGCTGGTATCATTCGGACAAACAAACCCAACCACAGTTGCAAAAACTGCCCCATCCAGGCCGGTCAATCTTTCCGATTCGGCTTTATTGGACCTGGTGCAAAAACAGACTTTTAAATATTTCTGGGACTTTGCGCATCCCGTAAGCGGTCTGGCCAGGGAGCGCAGCAATGAGTCTTTCAATTATGGAAAGGAAGTGGTAACCATCGGCGGAACTGGCTTTGGTGTCATGGCGATCGTGGTGGCAACCAGCAGGAACTGGATTACTAGAGATACGGCGGTCGGCCATTTATTGAAGATGGTGAACTTTTTATTAAGGGCCAGCAGCTATCACGGCATTTTTCCGCATTGGATGAATGGGGAAACAGGTCGGACCATTCCTTTTGGGCGCAAGGACGACGGTGCAGACCTGGTTGAAACTTCCTATCTGTTTGAAGGCTTGCTGTCTGCCAGACAATACTTCAACGGCACTAACAACCGCGAAAAAGAATTGCGCAACCGGATCAACTGGTTGTGGGAGGCTGCGGAATGGAACTGGCATACCCAGGGTGGCCGCAATGTTTTGTACTGGCACTGGAGCCCCAACAATGGCTGGAGTATGAATTTTGAAATACGGGGCTGGAACGAGTGCTTAATTTCCTATGTGATGGCCGCTTCCTCCCCCACTTATTCCATCCCCGCCTCGGTTTATCACCAGGGCTGGGCCGAAGGCAGAAATTTCAAAAACGGCAAAGAATATTACGGCATACCTCTTCCTTTGGGCTTCGACTATGGCGGCCCGTTATTTTTTGCCCACTATTCCTTTCTTGGAATCGACCCCCACGGTTTAAAGGACCGCTATGCAGATTACTGGCAGCAAAACCAGAACCAGGTATTGATCAATTACAAATATTGTGTCCTCAATCCCCATCATTATAAAGGTTATGGTCCTGACTGCTGGGGCCTTACTGCGAGTGATAACTATGAAGGATACAACGCCCACTCCCCTGATAATGATCTGGGGGTGATTACCCCGACGGCGGCATTGTCTTCCTTCCCCTATTCTCCAGGTTTTTCGATGAAAGCATTGCGGCATTTTTATGATGACCTGGGTGATGNNGGATTATGGATTTAAGGATGCTTTTAGCGAGCAAAAAAACTGGGTTGCCAACAGTTATTTGGCCATCGATGAAGGCCCGATCGTCGGAATGATCGAGAACTATCGCTCCGGCCTGCTTTGGAAGCTTTTCATGAGTTGCCCTGAAATACAAAATGGGTTAAGGAAATTGGATTTTGAAAGTCCCTGGCTAAAATAATTCTAAATTAACTGCACGAATTGTGAGCCCATGTACAAAATAAAAGTCAAAACACGCCTCAGGGGCATTATTTCGGTATGGTTCGCTGTCCTGGTTGCGGGTTCTCTTTCTGCACAGAAGCAGCTTCAAAAAGGAGGATACCCGGACGCTATCCGCCCGGTAGGAATTATCCAGGGATTATCCGATTCTGCATTGCTGGATATTGTGCAGCGACAAACCTTCCGCTACTTCTGGCATTTTGGACACCCCGTCAGCGGCCTGGCAAGAGAAAGAAGCAATACCATCCGTGCGGATTATTTTTGGGACTATGCCAACGAAGCATATGATGAACCCAATTTCAGCAAGGGCGAATACGGGCCTGAAACCTGCGCCATCGGCGGAACGGGGTTTGGCATCATGGCCACTATCGTGGCGGCCGAGCGGGGTTGGATAGGAAGAGACACGGCGTTGAAGCGGTTGGTGAAAATGATCGATTTTTTGAACAAGGCAGATAGTTATCATGGCATCTTTCCCCACTTTATGAATGGGGAAACGGGCAAGACCATTCCCTTTGGAAAATTGGATGATGGAGCTGATATTGTTGAAACAAGTTATTTATTGATGGGATTTCTTTGCGCAAGGGAATATTTTAGTTCAGATTCTCCCCTTGAAAAATATTTTCGCTCGAGGGTGGCGACGCTATGGAATAGCGCCGACTGGAACTGGCATGCAAGAGGAAGCAACACTTTACTGTATTGGCATTGGAGTCCCCGAAATGACTGGGATATGAACTTTCCCATCCGGGGCTGGAACGAGTGTTTGATTACTTTCATTTTATCTGCCTCCTCTCCTTCACATCCCATATCGCCGGACGTTTATTTTAATAGCTTTGTGAACAGTGCGTCTTATTTTAATGGTAAAACATATTACGGCTATAAATTACCGCTTGGCNNATTATACCTTTATGGGGATTGATCCGCATGGACTTGAAAGCTACCAGGTGAATTATTGGGAACAAAATCTCAATCACACCTTAATTAACAGGGCCTATTGCATGGAGAACCCAAAGAAATTCAAAGGATATGGAGAAAATTGCTGGGGGCTGACCGCGGGAGACAGTTATAAAGGTTA
>PLCH01000306.1 GCA_003135585.1 Chitinophagaceae bacterium | reverse complement strand
CTTCCACAATGAAGACTGGCTTCCTGCCAAAGTGAATAATCACCCGTCCATCCATATTTTGGTGGCCAGGCCCTGCGGATAGATCCCTTTATAAAATCAATCAAATTCATATTTCCATTCTCATTTTTTTTCAACTTTTATTTTGATCATTACAATGTTGGCATCGGTAAAAATTACCTTTTTGTAATGCGTTCAACGAGCGTTTCACAGATTCTTTCGGCTGCCTTTCCATCCCAGAATGGAGGCACTTCGCGTTTTTTAATTTTTCCATCCAGGATGCTCATTATTGCCTGATCAATTTTTTTGAGATCCGAACCAATGAGATGATTTGTCCCCATCTCAACAGTGATTGGACGTTCAGTATTTTCTCTTAAGGTTATGCATTGAACTTCTAAAAAGGTGCTTTCTTCCTGTATGCCTCCACTATCTGTTAATATTAGCGCGGCATTTTTTACCAGCCAGATAAAGTCAATATATCCGATGGGTTCGCATAATATAACATTTTCAGATAGTTCTTTATACAAATCAAATGCAATCAGGTTGGATTTGGTTCTGGGATGAACAGGNNGCAGGAAAAACTATTTTGTAGGTCTGACTATATTTATTCAGGATATGGATAACAGTTGTTAGCGATTCTTTGTTATCAACATTGCTTGGTCTATGCAAGGTGGTCAAAAAGTAATTTCCTTTTTTTAGGTCTATTTCCTTCAAAATCCCCGATCGTTGAATTTTGGGTAAATTACGTATCAGGCTATCAATCATTGCATTACCAACCAGAAATACCTTTTCGTCCGGAACCCCCTCCTTCCGGAGATTTTCAATTCCGCTTTTTTCACTGACAAAGAGGTAGTCAGAANNTGCCTACATAATGCATTCGTAAAGAGTCTTTTCCTTCTTTCGTTAAATGATCAATACCGCTCTGCTCAGTTATAAAAAACAAATCCGACAAATCATCTGTAAGTATCCTGTTAAATTCTTCGGGCATAGTTCTATCAAAACTTCTGAGGCCGGCTTCAACGTGAGCGACTTCAATGTTCATTTTTTTGGCAGTCAGGCTACAGGAAATCGTCGAATTTACGTCTCCCACAACAATTATCAAATCAGGTTTTTCCTTGAGTAAAACCTTCTCAAATTCGATCATCACATTGGCTGTTTGCACAGCGTGTGAGCCCGAACCTACACCGAGATAAAAAGCCGGTTGGGGTAGATCAAGTTCATCAAAAAATATTTTTGACATTTTTTCATCATAATGCTGGCCTGTATGGCAAATAAGATGGGTTACCAAATGTTTGTATTTTTCAAACGCAAAATGAATGGGGGCAATCTTCATGAAATTAGGTCTTGCACCAACTACTGATATTATTTTTTTTGTATCCGACATACATCATTTATTTTTTTCCAAAGGATCGGTAATCATTTAATCTTTCTTTAGCGATTATTTCCCATGAAAATTTTTCATTTATTTTTACTATGCCTTTTAAACTCATTTGTTCCCTGATATCCGGGTCAATCATTTTTTGTAAAACGCTGGCAAGGTCGAGGTGATCTCCTTCTTGGTATAAAAAACCGTTGCCTTTTATCCTTTCCACCACTTTAATTTGATCGCTCAAAATAAGGGGCAAGCCACATGCCATAGCATCCAATTGGCTGGTGGACTCTTCTCTTGGCCATACTCCAATATCGGCTGCCCAATAGAAGGAGGGGAGGTTTTTAGCAGGAACAAATGGGCCTATCTTGCAGCCTTTTTGAGATTGTATAAATTGAATGTCTTCCTCCGTGCCATTCCCAATAAAAAGCCCTTTAAATGGCAATCCTTTTTGATTTAATTCATGGATTGCTTTTGCCAGGCAATGTGGATTCTTATCTTTTGTGAACCGGCCCGTATATATGCACACAATATCATTGGCGTCAAATCCAAAATTTCCCCGAATTTTATTTCTTGAGGCTTGCTGCTCCTCGGTTTTATTGGGAAAAAAAGTATAGGTATCGACTCCGAGTGATTGAATTTTTATTTTTCTTTTTGGCACCTTAAAATATGAAATTGATATTTCCGCAACATCCTCCGCAATCGGATAGCAACGTATGGACATATTGTTAATAAATTTCAGCTCGCGATTAAAAGTATTAAGCGAGGACTTCAGGTATTCTTTCCAGGTCTTTTTGTTATTTTTCCTAAATACTGAGGCATGGGTATGGCATTCTGTAAAAAATAAACAACTGTTGTCACCCGCATACTTTGCCGCGCCGAAGGTAGAATCCAGCATTATTTCAAAAGTTTGTATTACATCAGGCTTCAATTCTCTCAGATATTCGTACAGTCCCTTAATACCAGGACCTCTGTAGATGTTTGCTGGTTCATAATAAGGCAGGCGGTGCAAGGTATATCCATTAATTTTTTTGGTTCCGCTATCAACAAATTTTGGGCCCAGATAGGGTTTGTAAACTTTATCATAGTCAGGCGAATAATAATAAATTTGAGCGGTTGATGTTACAAGGTGTACATCAATGCCCAATCTTGCCAAGGCCTTGGGAAACATATTTTCGGAATATCCCATTCCTTCAGAGTACCATGGGCTTATAAAAACAACTTTCATTCTTCACCGGTTTGGTTAATATTTTTTTAGGATAGTGGTTTGCGAAAAGTGATAAATGTAGGGAACGGGTCCGTCAAAATTCCAGGTTTTCCACTCCCTTTTGTTAAAGTGAAAAGAAGATAAATAATATTGCCGTTCGGTATTATCAATTACCAGATATCCACCATGCCTTAATTTTCCTATCGAATGTTTAATGCAGGAGGGCCTTGACCTTCCGTCAACTATAATAATGTCAAAATGCTCGTCCGCATATTTGTCTATTGTTTTGACATAGTTTTGGAAATTCTTTCCTGAGTAATTTTTTCCTTCCGAGATGTAGTCGTCCGGATTTTGAATGCTTTTTNNAGAGGATCTTCCTGCGGCTCCGCTAAGAGGTAATCAACATTCTTTATCTGATCGCTGATAAGTTCAGCATGCATTTTTTCAAACCACGACCGGTCATGTTCTACCGAAATAACATATTTTGTCCTTGAGGCCCAGAATAAAGTCGGGCCTCCTGAACCATACTCGAACACAATCATATTTTGCTGCACTGCTTTTTTAAGAAAGTCAATTGCAGAAAATGAGAGCCAGGGCATTTTATCAATTACAGAATTTCTGCCGGTGCCATGATATTGCCTCCACGCCAAATAATATTTAAAGCTTGCGTATAAGGTTTTGAGCCGGGGGCGCTTAAACAACTCCTTTGTAAATATTTTGAGGGAGGTAATTGTGTCATTCATATAACTCATTACGGGTTTTTATTGCCCTGCAATTGGGTATTTAAGAATTAAATGCTTTTTTGTATATGTTTTTATTATGAAATAATAAATAATCAGGTAACTCATATTGGAGATAAGGGATACGCTCGCTGCCCCATAAACCCCGAACCGGGGAATAAGAAGTATACTTAATCCAAAGCTTATGCCGCAGAGGGTTAGCCCTGTAATAGAAGTAATATAAGTCTTTTCGAAATAGACCAGATAATTGGTATAAAGCGGTACAAGGGCGGAAAATATCTGGGATATCAGCAGGATGGGCAGAATATAGACACTTTGCAGGTATTTGTTCTGAATGATGCCAAGCACAAGAATGATTTTCAGAAAAACAACGATGCAGATCGATAATAGTGAAAGGCCTACGAACAGCCGGAGCATGAGTTTATTTGTTTTTGCAATATTCTTCTGAAGGTCTTTTTCTTTCAGAAATAATGGAAGCCAAGCATTTTGAAACGAAATAAATATCGTAGGAATGACACTCGCGCAGGAGACTGCTAAATAATAATAGGACAAATCCTTAAAAGAGCCATACTTCTCGAGAAAGAATTTATCACCAAAATTAATGACAATGCCAAAAATGGCGGAAACCATAATGGGTAAAGCAAGTTTCAAACTGGCCACTGCCAGCTTCTTATGAAAGGTAGGCTTCATTTCCTTGATATAGGCAAAGGAAAATGCGAGGAAAAGAATTGATTCGATAATATAGGTGGATTCCAGAC
>PLCH01000388.1:5604-5793 GCA_003135585.1 Chitinophagaceae bacterium | reverse complement strand
TTTTTCAGACTGGTGAATGACCTACAACATACGGGACAAAGTAAAAAAGCTGACTCGCATCCCGGTTCTTCCAAATTTTTTTCAATAGATGTTTATACCGATCATGATCTTTATACGGTGAGTGACCTCTACTGCACAAATGCAAAATGGTCTTCTCCTGATTGCATCAAATTCTCTTCCTTTTTTTCT
>PLCH01000388.1:0-5552 GCA_003135585.1 Chitinophagaceae bacterium | reverse complement strand
CTTTTGTGGCAATCGGTTGCTTTAGTTGCAATACAAAAAAGGATTACGACAAGTTATTCAAAGATCCCTATCTGTACAGCAAAACGGTTCACGAGCTGAATACCGTAGTTATGGGAAACAATTTCAGCCCCATTGTGGCCTCCCGGAATTATACCTATGCTAATGTAGCAGCATACGAAGTGATTGCAGCAGGATACCCGGACCGGTATGCTTCCCTCGGCGGGCAACTGAAAGGATTGTCCAATTTACCCAAGACAGTAGCTGGCAAAAACATAGACGTCGAATTTGCTTCCCTCCTGGCTTTTTGTAAACTGGGAGAAGCAGTGACTTTTCCGGCAGGAAGCATGAGGGAATATGTCGATAGTTTAAAAAAACTGGCTGAAGATCACGGCATGCCTTCGGATATTTTTGCAAACAGCGTTGCTTTTTCTGATACTGTTTCCGCTGTTATCATGGAATGGACCCATCAGGACAACTATGCCCAGACAAGGGGGGCGCCCGAATACACCGTCACGGATGAACCAGATCGCTGGGTCCCGACCCCTCCCGCCTATTCAGCGGCAACAGAGCCACACTGGAACCAGATTCGTCCGCTGGTCCTGGATAGCGCCAGCCAATTTATGCCTCCACCCCCGTTACCATTCGACGTTACCCATAAAAACAGCGCATATTATAAGGAGGTGATGCTGGTTAAAAATGCAGGGGACAGTCTTACTCCCGAGCAGGAACACATTGCAGATTTCTGGGATGATAATCCTTTTAAGCTGAATGTGTCCGGGCACATGATGTTCGGGACCAAAAAATTTTCACCGCCCGGTCATTGGATGAGTATCGTGGGGATTGCAGCTGAAAAAGCTCATGCGGATTTTCCCACTACCGTCTGCGCTTTTACGAAAACTTCCATTGCCCTGTTCGATGCTTTTATTCAGTGCTGGGATGAAAAATACCGTCACAATACCATAAGACCGGAAACTGTCATTAATAAATACATTGATCCGAACTGGCGCCCTCATCTCCAGACTCCGCCTTTTCCTGAATACACCTGTGGCCATTCAACCGGTTCATCCGCAGCTGCGGAAGCCCTGTCCAGCGTATTCGGAGACAATTTTCCCTATACGGATACGACAGAATTGGAATTCGGAATAAAAAGTCGTTCCTATAAATCCTTCCGGGACGCAGCCCTGGAAAACAACTGGGCAAGATTCTATGGAGGTATCCACTATCATCATTCCTGCATTGTCAGTACTGAGTATGGAAGAAAAGTTGGAGCGCTGGTGGCTGAAAAATTAAAAATGAAAAAGAGTTAACCTATTCTAAATATTATTTTAAAAAACAAACTGCATTATGAAAAGAATATCAATCATCATTTTATTGTTTTGTGTCGCGTTGGCGGCAAAAACCTATTCTCAGGGATGTGTCGCCATCCGGAGCACTGGAGGCATTTGCAGTAAGATGCAGGCTACCCAGGATACCTCCAGCGGTTGGTACTTAAATGCCAACAACCGGTATTTCACTTCCTTCAGGCATTTTATTGGTACGACCGAGCAAAAACAACGCATCCAACAGGGCACCAATGTAATCAATCACCAGTATACCCTTGACCTTTCCCTTACGCGGGTGCTAAATCCAAGATGGTCTATTTTGCTGGATATGCCGATTGAATCTAACTCACGGTCCTCATTATACGAACATCACAATCTGGGCAGGTATCTTACCCATTCCTTCGGTGTAGGTGATATCCGTTTTGCTGTTTATAGCTGGTTGCTGGATCCGGTACGGTCACCAAGAGGCAATGTGCAGGTTGGACTGGGAATAAAGTTACCGACGGGTAATTATAACTACCAGGATTATTTTCATACATCTGACAGCACCAGGGCTTTGGGGCCGGTTGACCAGTCTATTCAATTGGGTGATGGCGGTACTGGTTTTACCAGCGAAATAAATGCCTACTATAATTTCTCCCGCGCGGTCAGCGTATATGGGAATTTTTATTATCTCTCCAATCCCCGTGAGCAGAATGGGATATCCACGGCACGCGAAGGTAAACCATCTGCAAACGCCGTCAAGAACGGCAGCGATGTCATGAGCGTCCCCGATCAGTATATGGTAAGGGCCGGGGTAAATATTTCAATCAAAGATTTTATTATTTCGGCAGGCGTGCGGGATGAGTGTCTACCGGTTCACGACCTGATTGGCGGTAGCGGCGGTTTCAGAAGACCCGGGTACATTATTTCAGGAGAACCTGGTGTCACTTATAGCTTTAAAAAGATTTCCATCTATGGATTTGTCCCGGTGGCGATCGTTCGCAACCGTACGCAAAGTGTGCCGGATGAAATTTCCACCAAATTGACGGGTAATATGGTTCATGGCGATGCTGCATTTGCAGACTATGCGGTCAATATTGGTTGCACCGTCCGGTTTTGATTCACGGGAACCTGCTTGGCGGGTTTTCATTTTTTCTGATTATTTAAAAAAAAATATGGCNNACTCAAGCCTGACCAGGGCGGAAAGAGAGATCATTGCCGCTTCTGTTTCGTACTGGAATGATTGTCATTTTTGTCATACCATACATGCAGCTACGGCCGTGGCTCACCTAAAGACCGGGCTTTTCCTGATTGATGATATAAAAAATAATCTCAGTCTTACGGATGTATCACCTAAACTCAGGGCATTGTTGGAAGTTGCCCGCAAANNATTGTGCAGGAAGGTGGTAAGCAAGTAAAAGCGGAGCATATTACTGCTGCCCGACAGACAGGCGCCACCGACAAGGAAATACACGATACGGTATTGATTGCTGCTGCATTTTGCATGTTCAACCGGTACATGGATGGGCTTGCCACCTGGGCGCCCCAGCCAAATGAAGCCTATGCAGGTCTGGGGAAAGCACTGGCGGAAAAAGGATATGCCGTTACAACGCCCGTGGAATATTGAATATAAAGGAGTAAAAAATTTTATACACAAAACAAACTGCGATGAATATCAAAAAAATTTTTTTACCGGTGGTGGTCCCCTTCATTCTCTGCCTTTTTTTTCACCAGCTCCAGGGGCAGACAGACAATGATGCCATCATGATGAACAAGAGTCAGTGGTGTAACGGGGCCGTCTATATGCGTTCTTCCTGGGATCATTATTGGGAAGGCACCTTTAAGAGAAACAATGCCAACATCGGCAGAGTGACCACACAGGCTGTGATGGGTATGTCAAATTATGGAATAACAGATAACCTGAATGTGATGGCCGCACTGCCTTATATCTGGACCGATGCATCCGCCGGTACACTTCACGGTCTGAAGGGCTTTCAGGATATCAGCCTGTTTGTAAAATGGAAACCTCTGACCATGAACTTCGGAAATGGGAAGTTCTCTGTTTTCGGAATTGGAGGATTCAACACTCCGGTCAGCAATTATGTAATAGATTTTCTCCCTCTGTCGATTGGGATGGGATCGACCAACCTGACCGGAAGAATAATGGGTTATTACAGAGCCGGAATATTCTTCGCCCGTGCTTCGGCGTCCTATGTCTGGCGAAGCAACGTAAAATTGGACAGGACTTCTTACTATACCACGCAAATTCATTATACCAACGAAGTACAGATGCCCGACCTGGCTACTTTTAACGGGAGCGTAGGCATCTATAAAAAATACCTGATCGCTGAAGTAATGGTAGACAATATGACCACCCTGGGGGGATTTGATATTCGCCGCAATGACATGCCTTTTTCCAGTAACCGGATGAACAGCACCAGTCTGGGCGCTCATGTAAAATATACTTTTCCTTTTGATACACATTTGTCCCTTGTGGGCGGCGGGGATTATGTCCTGACCGGCCGCAATATAGGNNTTTTTATTTAAAGAAAAAAGAAAAAAACGCCCCCAATCATTCATCATTAAATAATTAAACGAAATGAAAAAGTTACAATTGGTTTTGATTATACTGATGGGCTGCGTATTGGTTGTGTCTGATTCCTGCAATAAGCATATCAGTGACAGAACGGCGAATACCCCAGCGTTAAATCCTTCGAATATGGATCTGGATGCAGGCGGGTGGAAAACATTCCTGCTTTCCAGACCNNATTGGGCTGCCGGCGGAATGCTCCGGTGGAATGAGATACTAAGAGGCCTGGTAGCCAAATATAATCTGCCACCCTATCAAAATCCCGACGGAACCTACCCTATTCCAAATTCCGCCAATCCTTTTGCCTATCCTTTGTTTCCTTTTGCAAATCCGCCCTATGCGGCCAGGGCCTACGCCTATATCAGCGCCGCCCAATTCGATGCCCTGGTGGCATGCTGGTATTATAAAAAATTATATAACAGGCCGGCACCTTATAAGGTAGACAGCAGCATTCAGGTATATTCTACAAAAACAAGTCTTCCATCCTATCCTTCAGAGGCGGCAGTATTGGCAGGCGTGACCGCTGAGATGATGAAATTGTTTTTTCCCGATGNNGCAAAAAGCACAGGAACAGGAACTCGCTTCGGTCATGTCGGGTACCGCTGTCCGCAGCGATATAATTGCCGGCGAGGCCCTGGGGAGGCAAATTGCCGACCAGTTTATTACAAGGGGCAGAGGGGACAATGCCGGTAAAGCAGTTGGTACAGCAGCGGATTGGGCAAATTTTGAAACCAAGGCCATCTCTCTGGGAGAAATACCCTGGTTCAGTCTTGAGTTACCAAAGAGGCCGCCCATGTTGCCGCTGTTTGGGAAAGTAAAGTCGTTTCTACTTGATTCGGCTACCCTGGTATCTTTGCGTCCCTGGCCGCCACCACTCACGGGCAGCTCCCAGATGAAGCAGGAAACGCAGGAAATTAAGGGCTTTATAGAAAACCCGACCCGAGAAAATATAAGGATAGTGCAATTCTGGTCCGACGGAGCCGGCACCTATACTCCCCCCGGCCATTGGAACGCCATTGCTGCCGAGGATTTTATCAAACTAAATTACAGCGAAGTAAGATGGGCCCGCGACCTGGCCCTGCTCAATATCGCCATGATGGATGCAGCCATTGTCTGCTGGAATACCAAATATTATTATTTCAATCCCAGACCCACACAAATGGATCCGACAATTAAAACACTTACGGGCATTCCCAACTTTCCAGCTTATATATCAGGTCACTCCACATTTTCCGGAGCGGCCGCAACCATTCTGGGTCATCTTGTTCCGAACAGGGCAGCTGACTATATGACAATGGCACAGGAGGCTTCTCTTTCAAGAATGGTCGGCGGGATACATTTCCGCAGCGATTGCGCCATTGGATTAACCGTCGGACAAAATATTGGCAACTATGCCGCGCAGAGAGCCATGACAGACGGAGCAGAGTGAACTACCCGTTTGCTAAACACAAATGGGCTTCGGGCTTCGTAGGCATGTACTTCTTTTTGGAAGTCTTACGTAAGCCTCCACCCGTGTAATCGGAAAGTTCCGTCCCGATTATTCTTAATCCTTCGTCAAGGATATTTTTTGAGGCATTTATGTCCCTGTCCAATCTGTGTCCATTTGGGCAAGTCCACCGTCTTTCAGAAAGTTTTAAGTCCTGATGGATATATCCACA
>PLCH01000457.1 GCA_003135585.1 Chitinophagaceae bacterium | reverse complement strand
TCATCGAGAAAACTGTATTTCATTGGAATACCAGGCATAATGTTGTTCCATGCTTTTTGCATATTAGCGATTGCCTGTGCGGGGTTCCCCGAATTGATGCGAACATAAAAATGAATGTACCCCTTGTCCGGAGATGTTACGAATGCCTGTGAATTCACCCCCTCGCTTAAAGGGCGATAATTAAAGTTCTTTANNAATCCAAAACGCTTCATCAATGTTTCATTTATGATCATTTGCCTTAAAGTGTCATTCCCTGATCCCGGCTGAAAATCGTTTCCTGCGATCAAATTCATGCCAAGCACCTTGATATAATCGGGGCCAATAACATTTATATCCGCTGAAAGCCCTATTTCTGAGTCAGTATATCCCAACAAATCGTTACCTGCGCCAAGGCCTGCCGCTGCACTTGTTACACCCAAAATTGCAGGATCCCGGAGCACAGCCTGTTTAAACGCCGGAAAAATTTTATTCGGGTCCGTTTGAGAAGCGTCAATGGCGACGACATTCTCCTTACTGAATCCCGGATTCTTATTGATCATGTATTTTGTTTGCTGCATTATTATAATGGTAGCAACAATTAATACGATTGATAATGTGAACTGAAATGTGATCAGTGATCTTGTGAACAGATTAGAACCTCCGACCCTGATCTTATTTTTTAGCACTTCAACCGGTTTAAAACCGGCTAATACCAGCGCCGGATAGCTTCCGGCCAGTATCCCGACAATCAGCACNNCCATTTGTGGATAGAGAGATAAGGAGAAGTGCAGGTCCCTTCCTGATAATTGATTGAACCATGGCAATAACAAGTTGGATAAGAGGAGGCCAAGTATAGCAGAAGCAATGGATAACAATAATGCCTCAATAAGAAACTGGGTGATGATCTGGTGTCTATCCGCCCCAAGCACTTTCCGCACCCCTACTTCTTTGCTTCTCCCTGCCGAACGTCCTATAGTAAGCGTAGTAAAATTGATACTGGCGATCAACAAAATACCACCTGCAATCGCTAATAAGATCCAGATGGTTTTAGGGTCAATTTTTTGATAATCCGTAAAGGCATACCCATTAAACCCTATATCGGTATGAATAGAGAGCAGCCGTTGAAGCCTGAAAGTAATAGGTGGTTGGTTTTCATTCCAAACAAGCCCGGCATTTTTATAATTTGTTATATAATTCGGATCATACGTTCGAAGAAAATGAGCTAATTGTTGCGGATGATCCGACAATTTGCTCCCGGGTCTTAACTGAATATAAGTTTGCCTCACTGTCGGGTGCCAATTTTTGCCGATAATAAATTGATCATTATAGTGTTCAACAAAAAGAAAATTTCCCAGGACATCAAAACGGATAGTTGAATTGGCAGGGATATCTTTTGCAACTGCAGTGATCCTGAATGGCTGAAATGTCGTTCCAAGTTGTATTTCAACTGTTTTACCAACCACATCATCCGTCCCGAACAATTCTTTCGCCCTTGATTCTGTTAATACAAGATCGTTCTTGTTGCGTAAAGCAGTGGCCGGGTTACCGTATTTCAGTGGAAAAGCAAAAACAGAGAACAATGCCTTGTCAGCAAAGCCTACACTTGCGCGATGTACATCTTTACCTGTGCGTACCAGGTTTTCACCCCACGGCAACTGCAGGCGCACATAATCGATTACATCCGGCAGATCCTGTTTCATGGCCTCTCCTATTGTCATTGGGGTTGGCCCGCTATGATCTGTGTATCCGATAGCGGGTTGGCCAAGATATAAATTGAACCACACATAAGCGCGGTAAATGTCCGGCGCATTTTTATGAAACTTGTCGAAACTGAATTCATTGGATGCAAACAATAAAAGCAAGCTAAAACAGGCAATGCCTACCGATAAGCCAAAAACATTTATGAATGCCAAAACTTTCTGCTTTTGCAGGTTGCGAAGAGCGATTTTGAAATAGCTTCTGAGCATGCTATTGAAGTTAAAGAGATTATTGATAGATTTTCTATAATTGACAAATGACCATGCTGGTACAAAATCTTTTTCTTTCCTGTTCATTCTCTGAAGATGCCAGGTGAAGGCCTCTTCAGCTATATTTTTATTTTCCGGCTTGGTAGATTTCCACAATACTGAAATAATTTGAATGGAATATCCGGCATCCGGGTTCTTTTTTAGTAAATCATGAAGCTCCTCCAACTCTTCAGGGGAAATTTCTCTGGCCAGTTGTTTTGCAAATAAGACCCAGATACGTTCCTTTTCCATATCCTTGATTTCTCCCTAAAAATATGCCGTACTATACTTTATTGGTAATCATAAGTTTAAAAATGATTGCCGACAAGTATTGTCTGTTTTCGATACAACTCATGTGCGATTATATTACAGGAATTGCTTGATTTTAAGTGATGGTTTTGAAGTACCAAAACCAGAAAGATAACCTATTGCAATAGTCTTTCTTACTTACTTCCAGTGATATGGTAATAATTCTTTTATCCTGTTGATAGGATGCGAAGCAATTTTCCCGAGCATTTCAGGGAACCATACATGTGGATTAATACCATGCAGTTTACAGGTGCCAAAGAGACTGTAGAGCAAAGCACTTCTTCTGGCAGCTTCATGGGAACCGCAGAATAAATAATTTTTCCTTCCGATCGCGACTGGGCGTATGCAGTTCTCGACCGGGTTATTATCTATATTAAGCATACCGTTCTCAATATAGCGATTAAGCGTGGCCTAACGCTCTATGCTATAGGCAAGGGCTTTGCCGATGTTGCTTTTGGGTAACACTTCTATATATTGTTGTTTCATCCATTTCGCCAATGCCTGTAATATAGGTGCAGCTTCCTGCTGGCGAATGCCCTTACATTATTCAAACAATAATGATTTTTCTTTGCATTCATTTTCTATTGCGTAAAGTATCTGCATTTGCTGCAAAACATATTCGTAATGCTTTTGATCGTTATCAACCGCCTCTAAAAACATGCGCCTGGCATGAGCCATACAGCCAAGCATAGTGATGCCTTTGTCTTTTTTAAACACATCATATACATTATATCCATCTGATTGCAAATACCCTTTAAATCCCTTAAGTATTACTAATGGACCGTCTCGCCCTCTTCCTTCACGGTAATCAAACAACACCAGCTTATTTATGCTGTTGCGGTATACCCAGTAATATCCTTTATGGCTGGTTCTTTTTTTGTCTTTGTCTAATACTTTGATAGGCGTTTCATCTACATTGAGGTATCCGCAGTTCAGCACATCGGCTTTGAGCGCTTCATATACAGGAGTGATTAATTTGCAAGTAGCACTAACCCAATCGGTGATCGTTGCATAATTAAGTTTGACACCCGCACGTTCGAACCGTTGCATCTGTCTGTAAAGTGGCAGGTGATATATATATTTATCAATGACAATTTGTGCAAGCAGGCTTGCACCAGCTATAGCTTTGTCAAGCTGTCTCGCGGGGAGTGAGCCAATGACAACACCTCCATTACCAGGTTTCGCATATTTAGAGCGCACATATCTTTTTACAACAGTTCTCCTGCCTTGTATTCCAGCACTTCAGTTATTTCTTCTCCTATTTTTTTACATCCTGTAATATCCTCTTTGGGGTCAATGATAATTTCTTCGCGGCGCAGGTAATCAGGGAGTTTCATCCTGCCGGGATGTTGCATTGCCTTTTGTTCAATCGTATTTGTCCTGTTGTAGGTGATTTTCTTTGCATTCGTTATGCTGCAGGAAGCTAATTCTTCAGCATGTATACCGAGCGTTTGTTGTGGCGATGCATACTGTGGTGCAAAACGCTCATGCCTCGAACTAAAAATCATTTTCTTCATCTGGCTCAGTTCATGAATGAGCTGCAGCACCTATAATTCAAGCTGCCCGTTCCTATTTTGTTCGGCTTGATATAATACTTTGTATTCTATTTCGGGAGTGGCTTGCATCGCTATATATAAAGACTGTTTTCAGAGCAAAAAGGAGTACACTTAAACAGTCTTTATTGCCTTTAAACATAAAGTGTAGCTTATTATTGCGAAAGAGATGATCCCGAAAAGTTAAAAACATCCAATTTCAACGGAATACGTGATGTGATTCTTGATAAGAAAAGAAGAGCCGATCCTGCCTACTTCGAGATTATTCTAAAGCCATCACAGGAGGCAACTTATAGAAATACCGTAGATGTCTTGGATAAAATGGCAATAGACGCCATTAGACATTTTGCTCTGGTAGACATTTCACAGGAGGAATACACAATCATGCGTTCAAAAGAACAGTGACCACTATTTATTTTCCGGCCAATTTATTTCACAATAAAATCTTCGGGTTTGGGAGGGCCGCCAACCCAATTTATATCCCAGGCTTTGTCGACTGTTATAAAAAGTAAAGTGCCTTCTTTAC
>PLCH01000301.1 GCA_003135585.1 Chitinophagaceae bacterium | reverse complement strand
CACTTACATAATTTACTTTGAAGCACTTAAATGAATCCTTAAAAAATTTAGTTACCCGGAACAGCTTTTTCCGGGTAACTTCTTTCTGTTGAATGTGGGTCATTTTTCCCAATCTGAAAATTGCGACAGGCTGTTTACGATATTATCGCCGACAGTTGTTCCCTGTTTGAGGCCTGTATCGATGGAAGGCTGATAGTGAATTCCACCATAGAACCTGGAATTACCGGCATCCAATGCGAATTCGCGAAATGTATTGAAAGTACGGGCCGGAAATCCGAGATAATCCCAGGTATGATCGGTTAAGGGTCCGATATTCCCCAATGCTGCAGTCAGCCCTTCCGCAGCCGATGCAGAAACGACGGCATGGGCAGCCGGATATTCCGGATGACTCGGTGTTGNNTCGAATAAAAGAAAGCCAGGTGGCATCACCGATTACATTTCTGATATAGGTCACGGGTCTCACCTGGTTGTAAACGTATTTGTAATGGAACACGGAGATCACGGCATCATTCACACATATTCCGGTCAGCGCATAAGCCATTGCTGCCTTGTCCAGCCGGCTATTCGTTTGCCGGATTGCCTGCTGAGTAATGCTCATCCAGTGACCAGGTGTCGAAACGCCCGGAACATCTCTCCAGAACAATGCCATGTTCTTTTGGTCGGTTGTCAGGACTTTTGATGCCAGGTATAAATCATTGACCTCTTTATAAAAATCAGATGTTGGAACTTCAGAATACGTAATGGGCGGACCGGGTTGAGCATTATCTCCACTCCCTGCAATAATGGGACGGTCATTCCCCCAAAAAGGGCCAGCGGCCGCTGCGAAGGCAGGCGGGGTCGGCACCCAAAGGCCCGGACCTACGAGAGGGGTATATGGAAGTGCATTATTTTGAATATAACCATCTGTNNCAATAGCGGCCAGATCGGTCGCATTTAAATTAGCCGTCGTAAAAAAATTTCTGTTGAATTCTGCCAGGGATGCATTTACACTGGCAGGCCAGTAATATTTTTTATTCTTGTCGGTTTCTGGCAAGCCTGAAAGCCCGTTGTATTTATCCTTCCAGGAAAGCAATCCGGGATCAATTGATTCATAAGCGCTAATGCCGGAATACGTAAAGGGTCGTGAAAAAGCACCATTGCCAATACCCTTCGCATCCTTATAAAATCTTATTTCAAGCGTCATCCATTTATCAATCACGTCTGCCGAATACTGGGAAGGTGGAAAATCCTTACGAAACCCCGGATCTTTCCTGNNGCACATCACCGTGTAAACTCTTGACCGGCCCTGCGGCCATAGTAGAAATTTTTTCATAAAAGATTTTTTTAGAATTAATCATTAATAATTACCAGTACACGGAGTTAAAACTTTAACCAGACTTTACGCCTGACATTCGTTCAACTCCGGACCTAACATGGTATTAAGCATTAAAAATACCTTAATAACCGTTTATCGACGGTGAACAGCATTTATAGATATAAAACATGAGTTGACCCATTTTTAATGGTATTGAGCAAGATTTAAACAGGCTATTCATATACCTTTAGTCAAGAATACTTCATTTGAAATTCTATAAATTCATATTTTCAAATCGGTTAATCCCCAAAGTCACCAGGCACTTTATATTCTGGAGCAGTTTTTTGATCTACTTTTTTTATGTCAATTTACTTCCTTCATCCACTCAGGATCTCTTTCATAGCAAAACCTATCTCAAGTCACTTCAATTAATGATCTATGCTCCGGTAAGTATTATCGCCGTGTATATTGCCATTAATATTTTACTGCCTCGCTTCATATATCCCGGAAAATATCTAGCCCTGCTGGGGATGGTGGTGGGTCTGACTACCCTTTACTTTTCAATCGCCTGGTTAATTTCAATCCTGTTCGCCGCACTCTCCCAGCCAGTCCCTTACCATGAATTGCCCGTAAGTTTCAGATGGTTTCAACCAGTCCGTTACGGCATCGGTTTCCCCCTGACCTCAACCATATTGGTTATCATCATTAAACTATTCAAAAACTTTCACTTGAAACAAAGAGAGCATGAGCATTTACTCAGGCAGAAGATCAACACTGAACTTCAGTTATTAAAGACAAGATTCAGACCCGAATTCCTGTATAATGCATTACAACATATATCATATCTTATCCTTGATCAACCTGTCGAATCTCCATCTATCCTGTTAAAACTATCTGAGCTTCTGAGTTATGTTCTTTATGAAAATGAAAAGGAAGCCGTTCCCCTCGACAATGAATTGGACATATTGAAAACATTTCTCATTTTAAAAAAAACGTTCCATCCCGGAGCATATGTGATCCAGTTCAATAAGCAGGTTGAGTCGAAACATTTATTCATTTCCCCTTTGCTCCTTTTATCGATTGTAGAAAATTGCCTGGATAATTTATATCAAAACGGGGAGCAACAAATATTCCTCAATCTAATTATCAAAACCATTGATAACGAATTACACTTTCAGCTTGAATGCAAAGGGAATAATGAAAATAACCTTCAAAGCCCTGAACACTATAATCGTTTACTGGAATCCCTGAAAAGGATTGAATTGTTATGTGAAGGCAGAAAAAGCGCGGATCTTTTTTCAGAAAACGGAACAACGTATTTAATACTGGTACTTAACCTGAATGAAATATCCTCATTTAGAGAAAAAGTAAATGAAATGCCCATTTTAGCATGATCATGCATGATTTGATATTTTCGAAAGATAGGTCCAAAAGATTGGGCCGGCATGTCATTTTCTGGCTATCCTGGTTTTTGTACTTGTCCTGCACCCAATTACGAAACCAAACTCCGGATGAAATCGGGATGAAATCCTTTGTCATTTACCAAATGGGTGTTTCAGCCAACCGGATTATTTTACAAATGCTTTTCTGCTATCCCTTTATATATATTCTTATACCGGTTTTTTTCCAGAAAAAGAAATATGCAGCATTTTCCATTTTACTATTTCTGCTCCTCGTTAGTATGTACTGGGTGACCTATATTGATTACTTCTATATATGGTCGGACCGCAGTTCACCCTTCTTTTTTGACATTTCCGGAATCAGGCCCCTTACGCCGTTTCAATCAAAATATTTCGCAGTGTACAGCAATATCCATTGTACGGGAACATTTGTAGCGGCCAGTATAATACTTGCAGTAAAATATTACAAACACTGGTTCGAAAAAGAGCGTGAAAATGAAACACTTATTTATCAAAACTCTCAGGCTGAATTGCAGCTTTTAAGAGCCCAGGTTCATCCCCATTTTCTATTTAATACCCTCAATAATATTTATGCGCTTATGCTCGATGACTCTCCAAAAGCGATAACTGTATTAAATGAATTATCCGGAATGGTATTGTATATGACCGATGATGGCACTCGTTCATTAGTGCATTTGAGTAAGGAAATAAAAATGCTGATTGATTACATCGGACTCGAGAAAATAAGGTATGGAGAAAGGCTTGAAATGATCACAGACATCAAACTGGATGAGAAAGAAGACCTGCTAATTGCACCACTTCTCATGATTCCATTTGTTGAAAACAGTTTTAAACATGGCGCCAGTAATGCAATGGATAATGCAAGAATCCACCTGCAGATCTCAACTTTACANNCAGTAACAATATCAATCCGATCTGCGAAAGAGGTGACGAAAGAATAAAAATCGGATTAAAAAATGTAAAAAAAAGATTGAAGATCCTGTATCCGGAAAAACACAGTCTTCTTTTTCTGGAGGTCAATAGGATATTTACCGTGACCATGATTATTTTTCTGGATAAACAAAAACCTGATCCGAAAACTGACAAATTAAAAACNNCCATTGGCGCTATCTATTTTAAATAAATATATAGGGTCGGTGGAAAACCTAGAACTTGTAGGAAGTTGCCAAAATGCAGTAAAGGCTCTCCAACTCTTGCAGCAATATAAGGTAGACCTTATATTTTTGGACATACAGATGCCCCAAATCATGGGTACGGATTTCATACGTACTTTGAAAAAATCTCCTAAGATTATCTTTACGAC
>PLCH01000245.1 GCA_003135585.1 Chitinophagaceae bacterium | reverse complement strand
TATTTATGCTATGAATGAGGCGGATAAAAGAAAGCTAAAATTCCTGTATCATAAGAGCGGCATTCAAACCCGCTATTCCATTATTGCAGATTATAGCAGAAATATAAATGATTGGAAGTTCTACCCGCATTCAGAAAACCTCGAACCTTTCCCTACCCTGGAGCAGCGGATGGCCTGGTACCATAAATATGCGGCTCCGCTTTCTGTAGATGCCATCAGGTGCTGCATAAATAACAAAATCCATCCAAGTAAAGTTACCCATCTGATTACTGTAAGTTGTACCGGCATGGCTGCCCCCGGACTTGACCTTCAGGTAATGGAGCTTATGGACCTCCCAAAAAATATTTTTCGTACTTCCATCAATTTTATGGGCTGTTATGCAGCAGTCCACGCATTAAAATTAGCGGATGCCATCTGCGAATCAGAAAAAGAATCAAAAGTTCTTATCGTCTGTACCGAGTTATGCACCCTTCATTTTCAACGTGAGCCCACCATGGACAACATTGCCTCCAGCCTGTTATTTGGTGATGGTTCTGCGGCAGTCCTGGTTACCCCTGATGCCCATCCTGTCAAGGGTATTCATCTTAGCAGTTTTTATTCGGAAGTTGTCCCCAAAGGAAAAAAAGATATGGCTTGGGAATTATCATCCACAGGCTTTTTAATGACTTTGAGCGGCTATATCCCTGACCTAATAGAGGAGGATTTTGAAAGGCTTGTTACTATGGCACTCCAAAAAAATAATTTAAGGCAATCTGACATTACTCATTGGTGCATACACCCCGGAGGAAAAAAAATATTAGAAGCCATTCATGAAAGCCTGCATTTAAGCAATGGTCGTCTTGATAGAAGTTATGATGTATTGAAGGAGTATGGAAATATGTCTTCCGCCACTATATTTTTTGTCCTTGAGAAAATCATGAACGATCTGAAGCATGATCAATCAGGTACCATATTCGGAGCAGCCTTTGGACCCGGTCTGACGATGGAAACTTTTATTGCAACGGCGTGATTTTTTCCTACTTTCAGACCAGATAAGTTTAGGAAATTCTTATCAAAACTTCCCCTTAACTTGTTATATGGATTTTTCACAACGTTCTTATCAAAAGGAACTGATCGACAGAGAAGATATTCCCTTTGAAGCCATTGAGAGAAATATGCGGGAATTGGATACAATCAATGCCTGGCTTGGAGGGCATCGCATTACGCTGGATGGATTTAAACAATTGTTAAAAAAAAAGAAAGAAATAACGATTTGTGAAATCGGATGTGGCGGCGGAGATAATCTTAAGGCTATTCAGAAATGGTGCAAAAGGAAAAATATAAAAGTAAATATTATAGGGATCGATATCAATCCTCACTGCATAGAAGTTGCCAAATCAAAATTCGAGAATCTAGATGGAAGGTTCATTGTATCAGATTATCAGTTGGTTCATTTTGATAAAAAAGACAAAACAGATATCATTTTTTCTTCGCTTTTTTGTCATCATTTCACGGAAGCTGAATTATTGAGCATGTTAAAATGGATGCAATCCAATTCAGGTATCGGATTTTTTATCAATGATCTTCACCGGCATCCTTTTGCCTTTTATTCCATCAAAAGATTGACGAGTCTTTTTTCAAAATCATGGCTGGTAAAAAATGATGCACCGTTGTCCGTTTTAAGAGGATTTACCCGCAAAGAGTGGCAGCAACTGCTAAATCAGTCGTTTATATCAACCTACAGCATCCAATGGAAATGGGCGTTCCGATGGCTCGTCATTTGTCCTGTCAACTAAAGGAAATAAGGAATGTCTGAAACTAACATTTTTAACCAAACGACTACTATCCCCTCAGTATCCGAGCAGGCAACAGAATCTGTTCTGGAAGACGGGGCCTTTGATGTTGCCATAGTGGGGGGAGGCCTGGCCGGTTTATCACTTTCTATCCAACTGGCAAAAGCAGGGTATAGTGTCGCTGTGTTTGAAAAGGAAAAATATCCCTTTCATAAGGTCTGCGGCGAATACATAAGCTTTGAAAGTTGGAATTTCCTGGAGGAATTGGGTGTACCCCTGAGCGACTGGAATCTTCCCATGATCAAGCGCCTGTTGGTTTCTGCACCTGATGGAAACCACATAGAACAGGAATTGCCTTTAGGGGGATTTGGGATTAGTCGTTTTAAGTTGGATGCCTCTTTGGCTGAAATTGCAAAAGCAACAGGCGTGCAAATATTCGAACAAACAAAGGTAAATGACATCATTTTCAAAAAATCATTATTCAGGATCCAGACTTATTTCGTGACCTATCGCGCCAGGATGGTTTGCTGCAGTTTTGGGAAGAGAAGCAACCTGGATATAAAATGGAGAAGAAAATTTACGCTCCAGAAAAATAACAAGCTGAATAATTATATTGGCGTCAAATATCATATCCAAACCGATTTCCCCGCAGACCTAATCGCCCTGCACAATTTCAATGGTGGATATTGTGGGATTTCCCGGATTGAGGAAAATAAGCATTGCCTTTGCTATCTTACCACGGCAAAAAACCTTCAGNNCTGGCTAAGATTTTTTCTTCTTCTTTTTTCTTACATGATCAGCCCGCAACCATATCACAAATCAGTTTTGAAAAAAAATCACAGGTGGAGTCCCATGTACTGTTTATCGGAGACGCAGCCGGTATGATCACTCCTCTTTGCGGAAACGGGATGAGCATCGCCCTCCATGGAAGCAAGATTGCATTTGAATGTATTGTTCCATATTTGAAGGGAAAAATTGACAGACATGAAATGGAACAGTATTATGCAGACAGATGGCACCAGCAATTCAGCAAGCGAATACGGACCGGTCGTTTTATCCAGCGTTTTTTTGGTGACAAATTTCTTGCAAATTTCCTGATTCGGTCCCTAAAACCATTTCCGAAGTTAATAGATTGGCTTATTCGCCAAACACACGGACAGCCTTTCTAAGTTTTACCAGCCTTGCTTAAGCTAGATTGCATACATTTAGACCCGCGGGCATAACCGAACATTTTTTGAAACCTGCTGTTATCCTATTATGGAACTCAAATCAAAAAAAACACTCGTTCTTGGCGCTTCCGATAATCCGGAGCGTTATAGTTATCTGGCAGTGAATCGTCTTCGTTCACACAGTCATCCCGTTGTAGCGATCGGCAGAAAAATAACAAGAGTGTCCGATGTGGAAGTTGATATTGAGAAAAAGCCATATACCGGGGTAGACACCGTTTCAGTGTATCTAAATCCCACCAATCAGAAAGAATACTACGGTTATATACTGTCCCTGCATCCCCAGCGCATCATTTTCAATCCAGGAGCCGAAAACCCAGAATGGTCTGACCTGGCCAAAGCCAATGGAATCCAGCCTGTGGAAGCATGCACACTGGTCCTGTTAAGTACTGGCCAATATTAACGCAATATTATTCTTGATTTGCCGTTTAAAATTTGATTAATCAGCCGATCCTTGAGTTCAATTATTGTTGTTCGTACCCTTTAAATTCACTCTCATAAATTAAGTATCCAATGAATTACCGGAGAACCCCCGGGTGGATGGCATGTCTTGTATTCATTGTTGTCCACGCCCACGCACAATCTGCTTCCTTGCTTGAAACGCGAGGGAATCTCCAACCTGTTTTATTCAATCAATTCCCTCAAAAATCGCCCTGCGACCTGGAATCTTTGGAAAGACTTTTTTCAGCGGCAGGTAAAGTGTCAGCTTCTATTGCTCCCGGGATATTTCTTCGGGGCGAAGTGATAGCCAGGACACAACAAAACGCACAAGTTCAGAGCATTAATATCAGCCTGTCGGATTTCTCCGGAGCCATGTTTACACTATCAAGGATCCGTTTGGAAAATGGAACTCTTCGTTATAACGGCCATATGGTGAGTCTGAATCATACCGAGGCGATGGTTCTGTCAATAGAAAACGGAAAATATTATTTTGTCAAAACAACGCAACCCCTTGTCGTAACCGATTAAATATTCAAAACAGCCCTAACCCTATACCCTAAACCCTAATCCGTACCCCTGAAAACTTTTTAAACCCTCTAAAAAATTCCTGTTGTATGAAAACCATCCGTCATTTTATTCTGGTTGCCACAACAGTCCTAAGTTTATTTACTGTTCATGCTCAGACACCTATTCTAAATAGTTATCCTTCAGCGAAAGCAACCGTTTATCTTGACTTTGATGGCCAGTATGTAACGGGAAGCGTCTGGAACTGGAAGGGTCCCATTAACGCATATCCTGCAGGGCTAACCAGGCCAGCTATTGAGGAAATATTTAGCCGGATAGCAGATGACTTTCTGCCATTCAACCTTAATATAACTACCGATTCAGCCATTTTTAATAAAGCCCCGCTCCGGCAGCGCATCCGGATTATTTTTACAACCACCAGTTCCTGGCTTGGCAACAACGGGGGAGCATCTTTTGTAGGATCCTTTACCTGGGGGGATGATACACCGGCCTGGGTTTTCAACAATTCCTTGGGCAATAATTCCAAATATATTTCAACCCAAGCCTCTCACGAAATTGGCCACACGCTAGGTCTTCAACACCAGAGTCTCTATGATTCGGCCTGCCATAAAATTTCTGAATATAATGGCGGGGAGGGCATAGGGGAAGAAAGCTGGGCGCCAATCATGGGCGTGGGATACTATAAGAATTTTACGCGCTGGATCACAGGGACTAACACTTTAAGTTGTCACTCTTTCCAGGATGACCTTGCAATCATAGCAGACAGCATTAACAATTTCGGGTTTCGAAATGAAAAATATTCAGGTACGCCTGCTATACGGGAATTTAATTTGAATGGTCTTAATGAAAACAATATCAATACCCTCAGCTGGAATTTGCAACCGGCAGACACAATCGAAAATTTCACGATTGAGTACTCCCGGGATGGTGTCCACTTCCAGGCTCTGGCGACAGTTAACCCCCTCAGCTTTCATTTTTCCTTTTCGCGGAGAGAAATCGGAGAATCAACCTACCGGATCCTGGCCTTACCAGCAAATCAGCCAACAGGCTATTACTCAAATATTATCCACCTGAATAGTACGGATCCGGAAAAGAGCGTTTCCTTAAGGGACAATCTGATCCAGGATGTACTCACGGTAACCAGCAAAGGAAATTACAATTATCAATTGCTGGATGCCAGCGGCCGTATCCTTGCTAAAGGGACCTTGCATCCTGGCGCCAATACAATAACCTTATATAATGCTATAAAGGGTTTGTTGTTGCTTCACTGGCAAGATGGCAGCATTCAGGGAACAGAAAAATTAATAAAACAATAACCCATATACGATTTTGCCGTTAATGGGTTTTGTGGTAAATTCGAAAAACCTATTAATTATGTTATGGCGAAAATTTAATGGCGACCCGATTGAACTGCCAATTATTGATGCCGTTGAAAATGCTATCCGGCGTGAAACCGAAATAGGCAATCNNAAAGTTTGCATCGGTACTGATTCCCAGGTTAAAGGCGTAGAAACTGAATTTGCAACGGTTATAGTTTTTCTAAGAGAAGGACACGGGGGTTTCATGTTCATTCACAACGAAAAATCGAAAACCCAGTACAGCATCAAAGAAAGAATGCTGGTGGAGGTAGCCAAAAGCATTGAGATCGCCTATGAACTTTGTAACCTGTTCAACAAATACGATGTGGATATGGAAGTCCACGCAGATATAAATACCAATCCTCATTTCAAGAGTAATGATGCATTGAAAGAAGCAATGGGTTACATACTTGGGATGGGATTCGCATTCAAAGCCAAGCCTGAAGCCTTCGCCAGTAGCTGCTGCGCGAATAAAGTAGTCAACTAAAAATTTTCAGGAGTCATTTATCTTTGAATTCCTGGTTCATCTCTCCGATTAATTGTAAGATTTTGTCCCTCCCTGTTTTTTTAATGACACTTGTTACAACATGTTGGGGCAGGAATTGCCAGCTTTCCTTGATTTTATTCAAAAAGCTTTTTGCATTTTTACTTACCACTGCCTGGGTTTCTTTATCGGACTTTGTAAAGACCAATATGAACGGAACATTCCATTTACCGAGTTGATCAATAAATGCAAGGTCTATGGCCTGAGGTTCATGCCTGCTGTCAATTAACACAAATACATTCACCAGGTTTTCTCTTTTACGCAAATAATTTTCTATCATTTGTTCCCAACGCCTCCGGCTGCTGAGGGCAACTTTTGCAAATCCATAACCCGGCAGGTCAACAATAAACCAAGTTTCCCGCTTGCCCGATCCGGTTAAATTTTCTATTTCAAAATGATTTATTAGCTGAGTTTTGCCAGGAGTGCGTGAAGTTTTAGCCAGTTTAGCGCTATTGCAAAGCATATTGATAAGAGAAGATTTGCCCACATTGCTCCGTCCGATAAATGCATACTCCGGTCGGTCCGCAATGGGGCATTTTTCGTAATCAGGACTACTTGTAATATAGTGGGACGATACGATCTGCATGGTTTTGAATGCAAGATACGGAACCACCCTCTCTTCGTATCTTCGCAGCCCAATGGCAAAATATCTGCATGATAAAATCGTACCGTTCAAGGATTCAAATCTGGGGAAAAAGCAACAGGTAGCAGATATGTTCAACCGGATTGCCTATCGCTACGATTTTCTAAACTGGTTTCTAAGTGCCGGGGTTGATAGATATTGGCGCAAAAAAGCTATCAGGGAATTAACCGGGCTGCAAACACAAATCATACTGGATACAGCCACGGGAACCGCCGATCTTCCTATAATGATTGCAAAATAC
>PLCH01000401.1 GCA_003135585.1 Chitinophagaceae bacterium | reverse complement strand
CTGAATGTCAACCCTGGCAAGACATACGGGATGTTTTTTTAACTTTATTTGGTTAATTTTGTTAACAATTGTGCTTAAACAATGGCCTTATTTAACTTCTTTTTTATGCCTGAAGGCTATGAATTACCAATTTCCGGTTGTATTTTTGCAGATAGTTCTGGACGGATTTCGCATAAATAACAGCTTTTTTGCAACTTTCACCGAACTCCCACTGTTTTATACCTGTTGATCCTGTACCTGACAATAATTTTGTCAACTTTTATTTTTAAATATGAGGCAACTTAAGATTGCTACACAGATTACGAACCGTGATTCCCAAGCGGTTGAGAAGTATTTGCAGGAAATCTCTAAGATTTCCATGATTACTCCTGAAGAGGAAACTGTGTTAGCGCAACGAATTAAAATGGGCGATCAAAAAGCATTGGATAAGTTAGCCCAGTCCAATTTAAGATTTGTGGTATCTGTAGCAAAACAATATCAGCACCAGGGACTGTCTCTGAGTGATTTGATCAATGAGGGTAACCTTGGATTAATTAAGGCGGCACAACGATTTGATGAAACAAAGGGGTTCAAATTTATTTCGTATGCTGTTTGGTGGATCCGCCAGTCGATTTTACAGGCCTTGGCAGAGCAGGGCAGATTAGTCCGCCTTCCTCAAAACAAAACTGGCACCTACAATAAAGCCAATAAAGCCTATATGGCTTTTGAACAGGAACATGAAAGAGAGCCGAGTACGGAAGAATTAGCCGAGTTGCTGGAAATGAGCGAGACGGAAATCAATAATATTTTCCAAAGTAATACCCGCCACAGTTCCTTGGATGCACCTGTGCACGAGGCAGAAGATGTAGCGATGGGCGATTTGTTGGAAGGTGGGGATNNAGTAATGAAAGATTCTTTGCGTGCCGAAATCCGCCGCGTTCTTAAATCACTAAGCCCCCGTGAGGCAGAAATTGTGAATGCCTACTTTGGCCTGGATGGGGAAAACGGAGTTACGATTGAGCAAATTGGACAGAAATACGATCTCACAAAGGAACGCATCCGCCAAATTAAGGAACGGGCAATCAAACGTTTGCAGAAAGCCCGCTATAGCAGTGCATTGAAGGCTTATTTGGGATAATAATATTTAGTCTTTATCTTCTTGACACAAAGCCCTGGTTCAAACCGGGGCTTTATTGTGTTCCGCTTTTGGGGATTGTTTGAACAACAAAACCCGATTTTTCAAATCTAATTCGTGCTTGCCTTCCAGAAGAACTTCCGTTTGAGGGTTTGAAGCACATTTTTGTTCGTTTTTCCAACTCTATGTCGGGAGTCGGGAAAATGACGGAAGTTTTGGGCTTTTCCTGTTATTTTTGGAGCTTTTAATATGGAATTATGGAAAATAGTTTAGATAGCAAAGTTCATTGTTTAATACTTGGTTCTGGACCGGCGGGGTACACCGCGGCACTATATGCAGCAAGAGCTAATTTGAAACCGGTTTTGTACCAGGGTATTCAACCGGGAGGTCAGCTTACAATCACCACAGAGGTAGAGAATTATCCAGGTTACCCCGATGGGATACAGGGACCTGAAATGATGGTCGAATTCGAAAAACAGGCCGCGAGGATGGGAGCCGATATTCGTTTTGGATTGGCTACCAAGGTGGATTTTTCACAGACACCCTTTAAAGTTTGGATTGATGATGAAAAATTAATTGAATCCGATTCAGTAATCATTGCCACAGGTGCTTCTGCAAAATGGCTAGGCCTCGAAAGTGAACAACGTTTAAACGGTTACGGAGTAAGTGCATGCGCAGTATGTGACGGGTTTTTCTTCCGGGGAAAGGAAGTCGCGATTGTAGGCGGTGGCGATACCGCTGCAGAAGAGGCTTTATATTTATCCAAACTTAGTTCAACAGTTCATATGCTTGTTCGTCGGGACCATATGAGGGCCTCAAAGGTTATGCAGGAAAGAGTACAAAAGACCACCAATATTAAAATATACTGGAACAGTGAAGCCGATGAAATATTAGGGGGGAGCCGGGTAGAAGCACTTCGTATCAAAAACCATTTCACGGGAATTTTGGAAACTATCTCGGTCAGCGGATTTTTTGTAGCCATCGGACATGAACCTAACTCGGCCATTTTCAAAGGCTGGATCGAAATGGATGAATCCGGATATATTAAAACCGTTCCGGGAAGAACACAAACGAATATCGAAGGAATATTTGCGGCGGGAGATGTTCAGGATAAGATTTACAGGCAGGCGGTTACTGCAGCCGGAAGCGGATGCATGGCTGCTTTGGACGCAGAAAGATATTTATCTGCAAAGGGGTTTGCTTAAATTATAAACTATATATGGTTACTGTTGAATTGAATAACATTATTTTACACGGCCATCACGGTGTTTATGAAGAAGAACGGAAATTGGTAAATACTTTTGAAGTAAACCTAAGTGTTTCCTATAATGAAAAAAACACCAGCTTTGAAGGAATTGGAAGTACCATAAATTATGTGGAACTTTATGAAATTGTAAAACAAAAGATGCAAGCGCCTGGGTTATTGCTTGAGAGAATCTGCCAGGGAATTATCCATCAGATTAAACATCAGTACGCGGAAGTAAGAGAAGTCAGGATTTCAATATACAAGATACAGGCCCCCATGCAAAATTTTCAGGGTAAAGCCGGCGTTACCCTGAGCAAAAAGTTTGAAGAGTAAGCCAACATATGAGCCGATTCCTATTATTACTATTTTTGGTCCTGCCTTTTGAAAATTTTTCGCAGGACGTAAATCTTTTGCTAATTGAAGCCCAGCAGCAGGAGTCTGCGTTTAAGGAAAGCGAAGCTTTTCTCAAGTATACCGAGATATTACGGATTCAATCCTCAAATATGTTAGCCTTGTGCAAATGCAGTGAACTTTGCAGCAGGATAGGCAACCGTCAGACCGAAAAATCAAAAAAAACTGACTACTTCAAAGCAGCAAGAACATACGCAGAAGCAGCCCTGCGGGTAAATCCAAACAATTCTGAAGCAAATTTTGTAATGGCGTTTGCCATGGGTCGGTTGTCACTTATGTCAAGTGGCAAAGAAAAAATTGTTGCAGTAAGGGATATCAAATATTATGCAGATAAATCCATCAGGGCCGATCCCAATAATTATAAACCCTACCATGTACTGGGCAAATGGAATTATGAAGTGAGTGACTTGAATTCATTTGAAAGAACATTAGCAAGATTATTATTCGGGGGCTTGCCGAAAGCTTCTCTCAAGAATGCCATTATTTATTTTGAAAAAAGCAGGACGCTCAATCCCAACTNNGTGCTTAATTACTTGGAATTGGCAAGGGCCTATAGAAGAAGCGACCAGAAGACTAAATCAATTGAATTGCTAAATAAGATGATGACGCTTCCCAATGTCCTGATTGATGATACGAGGGCAAAAAAATTGGGTAGGCAGTTACTGACTGAATTGCAGTAAAAAAGAGGGTCATATCACCTTCTTTTTCCACAGGCCGCTGCGCATATATAGGAAACTTAAAACAAAGGTAAAACTCCAGTACACCCATTCAGACATCCAGCCATAAAGTATGGGCAAATTGAGATAACCCAATATCAAATAAACGTACAAGCAGTAAAAAAGAATAGTTATTATCTCAATTGCCAGGCTAATTTTTGTATTCCCTGTTCCCGTAACAGCATTCAACCACACGGTTGAAAATGACATCATCACCAGGGCCGAGGATACTACTCTCACCACGGGTACGGCTGCTTCTATAAAAACCTTCTCCTGACCGTAAACAGAAAGAAACAACCGGGGGAACAAATTTAAAATAATAGCAATACTGGTGGAAAACAGTAAACTCAATCCCATGATCCGTTTAACGAGTTCAATTACGATTTCTTTTTTACCCTGACCAATTACATTACTTACCATGGCATTGGTAGCAGATGCAAATGCCCAGGTAAAGACTCCGAATAGACCAAAAATATTTCTCATGGTATTACTGATAGC
>PLCH01000164.1 GCA_003135585.1 Chitinophagaceae bacterium | reverse complement strand
GAAAAACATCCTGTTTCCGCTAAAAAACTAACGACATCGATGCCAGCCTGAATTCGAAGCAATGAAAATGGAAATCTTACCACACCTTCCAGGGATTCAAGTTCTTTTTCGGTCAGGGTTTCCTCGGAAGCGGATTGTTCCTTAAATAATTTTTCGGTGGTACTTATAGCATTCTGGTATCCTTCAATTCCGTGAACCAAAGCGGTAACTTCTTTTGCCAATATTTTTTGGAGCACTCTTGTTCCGGGATTTTTTTGGTGTNNAGCCAGAATTGATAGAATTGGAAGGGGGAAGTCTTGTCTGGGTCCAACCATAAATTACCTTTCTCTGTTTTTCCAAATTTTCCGCCGTCGGTCTTTGTCAGTAGGGGACAGGTAAAGGCATAGGCTTCTTTACGGGTCTTGCGACGAATCAACTCGGCGCCGGTGGTAATATTTCCCCATTGGTCGCTTCCTCCCATCTGGAGTTTGCAGTTTTTGTTTGTGTAAAGCCAGTAAAAATCAAAACCCTGTACCAGTTGGTAGGTAAATTCAGTAAAGCTCATGCCAGTTTCCCCTTCCAGACGTTTTCTGACGCTATCCTTTGCCAGCATATAATTGACGGGAATATATTTGCCTGTTTCACGGATAAAATCAAGAAAATTCATTTGCTTGAACCAATCATAATTGTTTACCAATTCGGCGTTATTTTCCATGCCGTTTCCAAAATCCAGGAACTTTACCAATTGATTTTTTACTGATTCTGTATTGCGAAGCAGGGTGGTTTCATCCAAAAGGTTTCTTTCTTCGCTTTTTCCGCTCGGATCGCCAACCATACCTGTAGCGCCGCCGATAAGGGCGATGGGTTTGTGCCCAGCCTTTTGCAAATGCATCAATAAAAGTATGGGTACAAGGCTTCCGATATGTAAACTATCGGATGTAGGATCAAAACCTATATAACCGGTGGTCATTTCTCTGAATAACTGGTCTTTGGTTCCAGGCATAATATCCTGGATCATTCCCCTCCATTGCAGCTCATCAATCAGGTTTATATTATTCAATATGTCATTTTTTGCAAAACTAAGGATTAAGACGGGTTAAAAAGTACGCAATAATCTGAATAAAAGTACGTTAGATAGGGTTAATGCATTAAATATTTGTTTAAAACCAGGCTTAAAACTGTTCTGGAACGAATATGAAGGCAGGTGCAGCCAAAGTAAAGGAAAAGCAGTCTATTTGATTAGTTATCGGAACAGACCCTATACTTTTGAAAACATTTCCAAAACTAGTTTTTGTAACCTAAGGTTTATGATGAAAAGAATGCCAGGTGCGATTCGTCTGACGACTCTATTAATAAAACCCTGTCAGATGGCCAAAATCTACATCNNGTCTTGCGGTAAAATATCAGCTCAATTCGCTAAATATTCTAATGAATTTTTAAATATTGGTGCAGGCGCGCGGGGTATGTCTATGGGAAACGCCCAGGTTGCTTCTGTGAGCGATGGAACGGCTGGATACTGGAATCCTGCCGGTTTGGTAAATGTGAAAAATGACCCTCAGTTAAACCTGATGCATTCTGAATATTTTGCCGGTATCGGTAAATACGATTACGCTAACCTTGTTCTCCCTTTAAAGGATAATAAGAGGACGCTCGGTCTGACATTGCTTCGATTCGCTGTGGATGATATTCCTAACACAGTTTTCCTTGTTCAACCTGACGGGACAATCAATTTTAGCAATATCAGCACATTTTCGTCAGCAGATTATGCATTTATTTTTTCATTGGCCCAACAAATGAGTTTGCAAAAAGACAAAAAGATAAATTTTGGAATTAATGCCAAAATCATTCATCGCCAGGCAGGAAATTTTGCAAAAGCCTGGGGTTTTGGTTTTGATGCAGGAACACAAATAGTAGGCGACCGGTGGAAATTGGGAATTGTAGCAAAAGATGTTACCACCACTTTCAACGCGTGGTCCTATAGCATTGACCAGCAGGTACGCGAAGTATTCTATGTGACACAAAATGACATCCCCGTGCGGTCTACTGAATTAACAGCCCCCCAGTTAATTCTGGGCGGTTCCTATAATTTTAGATTAAATAAAATACTGAATTTCTTAGTGGAAGGAGATTTTGATATAACTTTTGATGGCCGGCGTAATACTGTTTTCAGTTCAAATCCTGTAAGTATTGATCCAAAATTAGGGTTGGAATTGTCCTACAAGAATGTATTCTTTGTACGTGCAGGGATCAATAATTTTCAAAAGGCACTCGATGATAAAGATACCACCAATCAAAAAAAGATATGGATTTATCAACCGAGTGTGGGGGCTGGTTTCAAAATAGGAGATGTCCAGATCGACTATGCTTTCACCAACCTGGCTAACCAGTCCAATCCTTTGTATACCCATGTGTTTTCATTAAAAGTTGACCTAAAAGATTTGAAAAAGAAAGATAAAAAGAAGGAATGATTTGCTTGCCGATTGATAATAGAAACTAAAAACTATGAAGAATTTTTTTATTATATTATTATTCTTGTCGTCAGGATTTGGTTTGTATGCGCAATCGTATAACAATGAGTGGATTGATTTTAGCAAAACCTATTATAAATTCAACGTTGGCTCGGATGGTTTGTACCGTATCCCTCAGACCACCCTTGCCAATGCAGGCCTTGGCAACACCCCGGTACAAAATTTTCAATTGTTTCGAAATGGAAAGGAAGTCCCGATTTATACGTCCGTTCCCAACGGAATATTAGGCGCCAGCGACTATATTGAGTTTTGGGGGCAGATGAATGACGGAAAACCCGATAAACAACTTTACAGGAACCCTGCCTACCAGCTGACGGACAAATGGAGCCTTCAAACTGATACAGCTGTTTACTTTTTAACCGTGAATCCTGCAGGAACCAATTTTCATTTTGGAAATATGGCCAATGATACGACGGGGAACGTATTGCCTGTTGAACCTTATTTCATGTATACCTCGGGTACTTATTTCAAGTCACAGCTCAACCCCGGGTATGCTCAAATAGTAGGTGAATATATCTATTCCTCATCTTATGATATGGGGGAATTTTGGAGTTCGGCTTTTGCCAATCCCGGTGGCTCTGGCAACCCGCCAAATCCTGTGGTTGATAATCAGACCAACTTATTTGTTTATGGCAGTGGACCCAATGCATCCATACGTTTCGGGGCGACTGGTTGTGCGGATACTTTGAGAAATATTCAGGTTCAGGTAAATGGAACCGTTGTAAAAGATACTGCGATCAACCGCTTTAATGATTTGTTGACGGGTGGCGTTTTTCCATTAACTGTTATTAACTCCGGTTCTGCAAATGTCCAGTTTTTCAATAATACCCAACAGGTAATATTGCCGAATAATGACCGGTTAGCAGTATCTTTTTATGAATTAACCTACCCACGGCAATTCAATTTTGGCAGCCAGGCAAATTTTTTATTTGAGTTACCTGCAAAAGCAACCGGGTATTATCTTAAGATCAGCAATTTCATTGGGGGCGGCTCAGTGCCTATATTGTATGATGTCGCTGTTGGAGAACGTTATACGGCGATTGTAAATGCGGGCAATATTCTTTCTTTTATCCTGCCAGGGTCAGCATCCAGCAGAAAACTGGTGCTGGTGAGCGAGGATCCTTCCAATATTAAGACGGTAAATGGCCTAACCTCCAAAAATTTTATCAATTTCAATGATCCTGCCAACCAGGGGAATTATATAATAATAAGTCATCCTTTATTGTATAATGGCAGTAACGGCAAAAACCCTGTGGTTGAATATAAGAATTACAGAAATTCGGCTGCCGGGGGCGGTTACAATGCCCAGGTGGTTGATATAAACGAATTGGTAGATCAGTTTGCTTATGGTGTAAAAAAACATCCTAGTTCCGTAAAGAATTTTCTTAATTATGCCAGGGCTATTTACCTTATAAAACCAGCATTTGTTTTTCTGATTGGGAGAGGCATGGCTTATAATGATTACAGGTATAATGAAAGTAATCCGGCGGATGATCTTTTGAATCCTGTCCCGACATTCGGTTTTCCAGCTTCCGATATGATGCTGAGTTCCTCGGACGGGGCACATCCTGTGGCCATAACACCTATAGGACGTTTAGCCGCGATAAATGGTCCGGAAGTGGAAATCTACCTGCAGAAAGTAATTGACTATGAGAAGGCGCAACTGACTTCACCTAATACGATTGCCGGCAGGGATTGGATGAAGACAGTCGTTCATGTCACGGGTGCAACAGACCCATTCCTTGAATCGGTACTTTGCGCCTACATGATGGGATATATTCAGGTAATTAAGGATACCCTATTTGGAGCGAATGTTACTACTTTTTGCAGTACAAATACCGTCAATAGCCAAGGTGCCCAACTTTCGAATCAGCAGTTAGCCCAGCTATTCGATAATGGAATCAGCCTTCTGGTCTATTTTGGGCATTCTTCTGCCTCATCCCTTGGCTTTAACCTGGATGATCCTTCTACCTATAGCAACCAGGGAAAATACCCGATTTTTTATGTGAACGGCTGTTATGCCGGTAATTTTTTTGTATACGATGTCGGCAGATTATCCTTAAGCAAGACCCTATCGGAGAATTATGTCCTCGCCAAAGACAGAGGTGCCATCGCCTTTGTGGCAAGCACCCATTTTGGGATTGTAAACTATTTAAATGTTTTGCTTAACGGATTATATAATCGTATCGGTAGGATTGATTACGGCAAACAAATTGGCATCATCCAGTCAGATGCAGGACAGGATCTGATTAACGTGGCACCAGGCGATTACCTGGCCCGTTGTCACGCAGAAGAAATGACCCTGCACGGTGACCCTGGACTGAAAATTAACGGCCAGAGCTTGCCGGATTATGACATAGAGTTATCACAGGTCAAAATTTCTCCTGCTTTTATTTCAGTTGCCGATAATAATTTTATAATAAATGCCCGTTTTGTAAACCTTGGTAAAGCTGTTTCGGATTCTATTACTATTTTGATCACGCGAAAATATCCTGATGGGTCTTCCTCGACTTTACTAAAAAAACGAATTCCAGGTATCCGGTATGCTGACTCTGTCCAACTTTCTGTTCCGATTATAGCCACCAGGGATAAGGGCCAAAACTTTATTACTGTAACGGTAAATTCTGACAACAACGTACCTGAAATTACTTTTACGAACAATTCTGTAACTACCGGAGTGTACATTTACCAGGATGAGTTGACGCCGATTTATCCATACAATTATGCAATTGTCAATACGACACCGCAAAAATTGTACGCTTCAACTGCCAATCCATTTGCACCCTCAACACAGTACATAATGGAAATTGACACCACCGAATTGTTCAATTCACCCCAGATGGTCTCAAAATTTCTAACCTCAGTGGGAGGGGTTTTAGAATTTGATCCGGGAATTTCCTATCGGGACAGTACAGTATATTATTGGAGGACTTCAATAGTTCCGGCGCAAAACGGACAATATCACTGGAATGAGTTTTCATTTGTCTATCTGCCCAGCAGTACCCAAGGATTTAATCAATCACATTATTATCAGCACAAACAATCCTCGCTTAATAGGATTTTCCTTGATTCTGCGAGCAGGAAGTGGACATTTGGCACTATCGGCAATAACCTCTATATAAAAAATGGGGTCTTTCCGACTGCTGCAAAAAATGCCTCCGATTTCAGTATTGCTATTAACGGAAATGCTGACTCCATAGCCAGTGCATGCCATGTTTCGGAATTAATTATTAATGTGTTTGATCCTATCACTTTCAAACCATGGCTCAATGCGAATCCCGGATCGAGCCGTTTTGGAAGTACTCCCGTATGTGCAGTGGATAGAAAGTATAGTTTTGAATATAGTATTTTAGATACAGCTTCGAGAAGGGCCATATTAAACTTTTTGGATTTAATTCCGGACGGAACTTATGTTGTGGTAAGGGATATTTCAGGCACCAATCCTGCGTCCAATACCTATGCCCAGGATTGGATAGGAGACACATCCTATTTAGGAACAGGTAATTCCATTTATTATCGCCTGTTGCAGCAAGGCTTTACAGGAATTGACTCCTTCAATGCTCCCCGATCCTGGATATTCACCTACCAGAAAAATAAGCAAAACAGTTTCAACCCACAATTTGTATTCAGCAAAGGTATTTTTGATGCAATTTTTCTGTCCGCTAATTACACTACCCCTGATACAATTGGTTTTTTAACTTCTCCCAAGTTTGGACCCGCAAAACAGTGGAAACAGCTTCACTGGAGAGGGGCTAGTCTGGAATCACCCATGACTGACAATGTTACGATGCAAGTGATCGGGCTAGATACCTTGGGTAATCAAACCACAATTTTTACACTGGATCTTACAAATCAGGACTTTGATATTTCATCCATTAATGCGAAACAATATCCCTATTTGCAATTAAAATTGACCACGTCTGATGATATTAATATTACCCCTTATCAGTTGCGGTATTGGAGACTTAATTATGTTCCGGTTCCCGAAGGCGCACTGGCTCCAAATATATTCCTCTCCGTGCAGGATACTTTGCAGCTTGGGCAAATTCTTGAATTCGGCATTGCTTTCAAAAACGTAAGCATTTCTGATTTTGACAGTATGCGGATCAATTTAAGCGTTTTGGATAGGAATAATGTTACTCATGCCATTCCACTTTCCAGGAAAAAGCCCCTTGTTAGCGGCGATACGCTCAAACTGGTTTACGATATTGACGTCAAGAATTATGCTGGATTAAATACATTGTTTCTTGACGTGAATCCGGCCAACGACCAACCTGAAGAATATCATTTTAATAATTTCCTATACCGTAATTTTTATGTGAAGACGGACTTAACGAACCCACTCCTGGATGTAACTTTTGACAACGTGCATATCCTGAACCAGGACATAGTTTCAGCAAAGCCTCATATCCAGATTAAGCTCAAGGATGAATCAAAATATTTGTTATTGAATGACACTTCTTTAGTAACTGTACAGCTAAGATATCCGGATGGCACCCTGCATCCCTACAACTTCAGTACGGACACTGTCCGCTTTACGCCCGCGACAAACTCGGCCGACAATACTGCCACAGTGGATTTCTTCCCTGTCTTTAATAAACAATATAACCCCGAAGGGGATGATTATCAATTAATCGTTACCGGAAAAGACAAGAGTGGGAATCCTGCAGGAATAGTGCAATATCAGGTCACTTTCAAGATAATCACCAAGGCGATGATATCAAACATGCTTAACTATCCCAATCCATTTACTACTTCAACCGCATTTGTCTTTACCATCACNNAGGAAGCCAGGTGCCACAGAACATCAAAATTCAGATATTGACCATAACTGGTAAAATTGTCAGGGAAATTACAGAGGATGAACTTGGTCCGCTTCACGTGGGTCGAAACATTACCGAGTTTAAATGGAATGGTACGGATATGTATAACCAGCGTCTGGCAAACGGTGTGTATATATACCACGTTGTAACCAACCTGAATGGCAAATCGCTTGATAAATACAAGGCGCAGGGAGACAACACAGATAACTACTTTACAAAGGGATATGGTAAAATGTACTTGATGCGGTAAAGTTTGGACTAATCAAATTTTTTCAAAAAGCGTATGACAGACTCCAGGCAAGGTTTTGATANNGACATTGACAGGAGTGCGTTTTATAGCCGTATCCATGGTTTTTTTGATCCATTATATTTCGTTCGATATTTACGGAAATGTATTGGGAGGCATTATTAATCAATTTTACCTTAGTCTGCATATTTTTTTTGTACTGAGTGGGTTTATCATTTGCTACAAGTATTATGATGAAGTAAAAGCTGATAAATCCTTTTTATTCGGCTTTTATTTGAAGAGATTTTCCCGAATCTATCCGTTATATTTTTTGCTTACTTCGTTTTTTTTTATTGTTTTATTTTTTTCAGAAACAGAGCAAAAACATTTATTCCTGACGTATTTGCTGAACATAACCTTTCTGAAGGGGCTTTCAAGCTGGTATATGTTTTCAGGAATTTATCCTTCATGGAGCCTCACAGTTGAGGAAATGTTTTATCTTTTTTCACCATTTATTTTTCTTCTCATAAAAAAGCGCTCTATTTTTTATCCCCAGATTATCTTCTTTTGGGTAACAGGGTTGATTCTTTTTTTTCTTTTTCAGAAATTTCCTTTTCATGGTTTTTTCAAAGACCTGCG
>PLCH01000409.1:8370-8591 GCA_003135585.1 Chitinophagaceae bacterium | reverse complement strand
GGATTGCTGATCAGCGGGGTCATCCTGCGGACAATGGTTTTGTCAGCACCAAAAAAGTACAAAAAAGAAACGGTAATAATAAGGAAAAACCCCACCAGGAAGCCGAGGATCAATAAGGCTATTTCTCCTGTGGTCAGCAATTCCTTATTCCTGTCAAACTGAACCGCTTTGATGAAATAAAAAAGCAGAAAAATGGCAGGAACGATGATATTATTGATGCA
>PLCH01000409.1:0-8347 GCA_003135585.1 Chitinophagaceae bacterium | reverse complement strand
CCCACCATCACTGTGCTGAGAGCATTTACGTTACCAAGGTATTCCGGTGAGAGGAACAGGGCATTAGCCCCAAAAGACCGCATAAACCCGCCATTGATGGTGCTGAATAATATCAGCCAGAAAACCAGGAGCACCTGGAATTTTTTTAAATGCAGCAATACCAGCTGAACAGGAAAAGAATAGTAAGTGGCCTTCAGATAACTCATCATACGACTGCAATACTAAAATATAATCCAAATTTTATTTTTCTACGTCTTTTCAGGCTTCACAAGGTAGAGCATATAAACCATCGTTAACAGGAATATCATCCCGGTGATCTGGTGCAGTAGCGCTATCCAGTCAAAGAGCCCCCACCTGTTGGCAATTATATCAGGACTTGATACAACGGCAATGATCCCTAAAATTATTTGAACCGACACCATCATAAACGGAAGCGCCCGGGTTTTATGCAAATAAACTGAACGGGATGCCAGTTTGTTAGCTTTCAGCGTCCATATCAATGTCGCAATAAACAGAGAATAGGCCAGTCCCCGGTGCATAAAATGCAGGGTGATCTTATTTTGAATAAAGTTCAGCAGGAAGGGGGACAGGGTAAATAAGGAAGGCGGTATCAAGTAACCATTGATGGTAGGCCAGCTGGGTGCGGTAGCAGCGGCTTTGTGGCCGGCCATCAGCGCACCAAATAACAATTGGATGAACAACAGCAAAAGGATGAACCCGGTCCAGCCCCGGAGTTGGTTATTTCTGACAGTCCCCCGCTGTGGTATTAAAAGTAACAAGGCAAACCAGCAGGTATAACAGATCAATCCCAGCGCGAAAATAAAGTGGAGGGCCAGCCTTGTGGGCTGGACATATATTTCATCACCCGTCAGGCCGCTCACTACCATAAGCCAGCCTACGGCCCCCTGTAAGGCCCCCAGTAAAAACAGGATGAAAAGGGGTTTTATTATTTCCCTCTTTATTTTTTTTTTCCATAACAGCCACCCAAAGCCTAAAAGGAAAATAACCCCGATCAGCCTCGCCCAAAGCCGGTGAATCCATTCCCAAAAAAAAATAAATTTAAAATCCGAAAGTGTAAAATCTGTATGTAACAGTTGAAATTGTTTTGTCTGTTTATATTTATCAAATGCGGCCATCCATTGCTGCTGGTTGACCGGCGGAAGGGCTCCTGTTACCAGGTTCCATTCGGTAATCGAAAGACCCGAGCCGGTTAATCGGGTAATGCCACCCAGCATGACCTGTATGAATAAAAGAAAAACGCCCAATAAGATCCAGTTGGAAACGGCCCGGGAAGAAGGTTGAGATAGGGGTCTGGTCATAGCAAGGACAAATGTATGCCAGGAACGCCTTACTCCTAAAAGTCAGGATGAAAAATAAAGCGGGAGGGTATCAGGTTTTTCTTTTCGCCGATAAGTTTTCCTTTGCTTTCTGTATAGATCCATAGGGACCATATTTGTGTTGTTGCAATGAAAAACTATCTAAAAAAGGACCATATGGATGGTCAAATGGCTTCAGGGAAACATCCGGCCAATCCTTTCTAAATATTTTTGCGGGTCTTGGCATCGAATTTACAAACGCTGCCACATCCCAGGCTTCCTCGTCGGTGACCTGGGCTGCCTTGTGGCTAGCCCCAAAAGGCATATTGTCCTTGACATATCCGGCAAAACGGGACAACCGGTATAATCCGGCAGCGGTGGTATAGCTGCACTTTCCCCATAAGGGAGGATACAGGTAGCTGACGCTATCCGGTTTGAACATACCCTGCCCTTCCAACCCATGACAGCGCTGGCATTTTACATTATACACCAGGGCCCCCTTTGCTGAATCAGCGGCCCTTTTCAAAAAAACCAATTGCAGAATGCCTGAGCCAGCCGGTTTTTTCCCTCGTGGGACGGCTTTTCCCAACCATTTCATATAGGCCAGGATGGCCTGCATTTCATGACTGTTGCTGTCCAGGGCTACCCCGTTCAGACTCCTTTGAATACAGTCATTTATTCTTTGAAAGACATTTTCAAGCGCACCTCTTCTCTCCCGAAATTTAGGATAAGTCGAATAAACACCGCCATAGTTATTACCCCAGGGTTTGGTTCCCGCATCAAGGTGGCAATTCTGACAATTCATGCCATTCCAGCGATGGTTGATCTTTCCCGTTGGTCCAAAATAATAAGCTGTATTTGCTATGAGGGATCTTCCATACCTGATCAATTCTCCCTCGGTCGTATGAGGGATCAGCACTGTATCAGGAGCCATCCATACGTTTTCCTTTTGTGCTGCGGGAGGAAGTTGGGCAGTTGGCCCCTTGTCATTCCTATCCCGGAAACGGGAGACCACAAAAAATACAAGTGCCAGGGCGATGAGCGCCGATAATCCAAAAATGAGCCTCTGTTTCATGCAGTTTGAAAAAAAGCAGGCAGCTTTTGGCAATTGCTGCTGCCTGCTTTCCATTTAATCTTTAGATAATCTCTTAGGTTAGCCAACAAAACAATAAGCACATTTATGCTCCTGGGCGCGCCCTACCGCCCATACACCGGAAGGAACTATCTGAATACCCGGAAGCACCCCGGCAACAAATTCTTTATAAACAGTGGATGCATCCATGTTCATACCTGGGGCCAATGCAGCGCCGTATACCGTTAGCGCCACATTACACACACAGAACATGATACCGCTATCCTGCAACTGGTTAATGCCTATGGGCACACTCCCAAGTCCGGGCACTTTAAAATCGTCCGGCCCGGGTTTCCAGAAAGCATTTCTCACGGAAGGCGCTTTGGTGACGGGGTCATCTACTTTAAATACCTCACCGAATTTATACTTGGCCCATAGGCTGGTCTCCATCGCGTAAGGAATAGCGCCGTGACGGAGGATTACAACGGCGGTGCTGTCTTTTTCCGGTGTACCCGTTTTTTCATTGCTCATCAGGAATACCCTGGGCCAAGCAAAAGGAAAAATTTCATGAGGACCCGTGGCATCGAACACGATACGGTGCTTGCCGTTTACCTTGTTGAACCAGGCATCAGAATCATCCATTGGGACAGAAGCGTTAGTGGCTTCAGCTGACAGTGCAAGCGGAGCGGCCAGCGTAGCGATACCCATGGCTGCAGCTCCGGCAGCGATAGTTCCAAGAAAACCACGGCGATGTGTAGCTTGGTTGAAATTGTTGTCTTCCATTTGGTTAAATTTTGTAGTGAAAAAATATAATGAATCGGAGAAAGTTTCAGCGGGTTAAAGAAAAAAATAGCAGATGAATACCTGATCAAAAGATAAAGAAAAAAGATTGACGGTCCAAAATAAATGAATTTGCTCCCTGCCAATCCGGCTTCGTTGGCTCCGGAAAAATTAAAACAGGGAAGGAACCACTTGGACTTCATGAATTAAAATTAGGTTTTTTGGCAGTTTTTTTAATCAGGTATTGCGAAGGAAATACAATTGACAGGTTGGAATGATTGGAGAAGAAATAGAGCAGGCGACCCTGAATACCATACGGCCGGTTTGGGGATAGTTTCCCCCGAATAAATAAAACTGCAAGACCCCCCTGCCTCTCACCTTCAAAAGGATTGTTTTAGGGATTGGCAAAATATAAAGAAAATGAAACCGCAAATATTCCGACCGGCCTAATGGGGCAACTTTTCCCTGATCCATCCATATACCCAGACGCCCCCAATCGCACTTAACAGGGTTATAATCACTACCGTGGTTCCAGCCCCGATCTGTGCAAACAGGGGACCGGGACAAGCGCCGGTGAGAGCCCACCCAAATCCAAATAAGAGACCACCAACTATCTGGCCTTTGCTAAACGGTCTTGAATAGAAGACGACAGGATCTCCGTATATGGTTTTTATTTTAAATTTTTTAATAATAGCTACGGAAATAATTCCAACCGCGACGGCCGAACCGATGACCCCGTACATATGAAAACTTTGAAGACGAAACATTTCCTGAATGCGAAACCAGGAAATTACCTCCGACTTTACAAGGATAATACCGAAAAAAATGCCTGCTGCCAGATATTTCAGGTATTGCCATCCTGACCTGGAATCGTTGGATCCTTTCTGGGATAGGCTATCCAGGGAACTAACTTCATAGTCCGTATTTGTCTCTTTCAAAACGGGAATTCTAAACTCGGCTGTTTCCATGATCCAAATTTTAGTTTTACAGAATATGAGGGAGCAGAAGGTTGGCCATGATGAAACCACCGGTCATAAAACAAATGGTCGCAACCAGGGAAGGCCATTGAAGAGTCGACAATCCCATGATGGAATGACCGGATGTACATCCTCCTGCGTAACGGGTCCCAAACCCGACCAGGAAACCGCCCGCCACGGTCAATGCAAATCCTCTTAGCGAAAAAAGGCTCTTCCAGTTGAAAAGATCCTGCGGCATCAGGCCCGAAAAATCACCGACGCCATACCCTTGCAATTCATGGACCAACCGCGGATTGAGTTGCACGGGTGCCGGGTTATTTAAGACAGAAGCCGCAATCAGTCCGCCCAGCAGAATACCGGAGACAAAAAAAAGATTCCATGCTTCTTTTTTCCAGTCATACTGAAAAAATGGAATATTGCCCCGGAGGCATGCCGCACAGATATGACGCAGGGAAGAAGAGACGCCGAATGATTTGTTGCCAATAAGCAGCAGCAGGGGAACCATCAGACCGATCAGGGGCCCCGCTACATACCAGGGCCAGGGCTGTTTAACCCATTCCATAAAATTCATGCCGATTCAGTTTATAAATTGAGGAAAGAAATATCTGCAAAAAAATAATTCCTTGCTGTATTTTTGACCAAAGGTACCGCTTTTGCTAAAGACATTTCACCAAGAAATATTGATGGAAGCAGGCTGCGATGAGGCGGGCCGGGGATCTTACGCAGGTCCCGTTTTTGCAGCGGCGGTGGTCCTGTCCATGGATTTTTTTCATCCTCTTCTCAATGATTCTAAACAGGTCACCGTAAACATACGCAGGGAGCTCAGAATTTTTATTGAACAGTATGCCCTTGACTTTGCAGTGGCCATGGTAGACAACGAGGAAATTGACCGGATCAATATCCTGAAAGCATCCTTCAGGGCCATGCACATCGCCATCAGCCAATTAAAAAAACAACCTCAATTTTTATTGATAGACGGAAATCGATTTACCCCCTATGGGGGAATTCCCCACCACTGTATCGTAAAAGGAGATGAAAATTATTCTTCCATTGCGGCTGCCAGTATCCTGGCTAAAACCTACCGGGACGAATACATGGAAAAATTACACGATGAATTTCCACACTATTGCTGGAAAAACAATAAAGGGTATGGCACGGAGGAACACCGCCGTAATATTGAAGAATTTGGTTTGTGCAAATACCACCGCAAAAGTTATAATATCCATCCGGTCCAATCAGAAATCTTCGAATGACCTCATTTCCGGAAAATATAATATTGGAAGATGAACGGGCTTTGTTGAGACCCCTGCAAAAAGAGGATCTTGATTTTTTACTTCCTTTCGCTATCAATGAACCTGATATCTGGTTCTATTCTTTTGTTTCCCCGGCAGGCAGAAAGGAAATGGAAGCATACATTGAGGCAACGGTTGGGGAGCGCCTGGCTGGAAGAGAATTTCCCTTAATAGTATTTGACAAAGCTGCTAAAAGGTATGCAGGCAGCTCCCGGTTCTATGACATACAACTGGCTAACCAAACCGTGCAGCTGGGTTATACCTGGTATGGGNNTGGTTTGAACCGCCATTGCAAGCTGCTCATGCTTTCATACGCATTTGAAAGATGGGGCATGGAGCGCGTTGAGTTCAGGGCCCACGCGGGAAACCTGCGTTCTGTGCATGCAATGAAGGCGATAGGCTGTGTCGAAGAAGGGGTCCTCAGAAGTATTGGCCCTGCTGTTTCGGGGGGAAGAAGGGATAGTATCGTCCTTTCCATTTTGAAGAACGAATGGCTCGGCGGAGTGAAAGAAAGGCTGCAAAAGAAAATCCAACTTTAGTCCTGTTCCTCCCACTCACCCAGACCTTTTCTTACCACGAAAGGTTCTTCTTCCGTGCAATCCACTATGGTTGAAGGAGAACTTCCGCCAATTCCTCCGTCCACCACAAGGTCCACGAGATTCCTGAAATTTTCAAACATCAACGCCGGGTCTGTATACTCCTCGACCATATCACCGGGCAGGGACGCACTCAGGATGGGATGGCCGAGTTCTCTTACTATAGACCGGGCAATATTATTATCAGGCACCCTTAACCCGATGGTATTTTTCTTGCTTTTGAGGATTTTGGGAACCTGCTTGCTGGCTGGTAAAATGAAAGTGTAGGGACCCGGCAGGTGGTTTTTCAACAAACGGTACAAAGGGGTGGAAATACTTTTGGTGTATTTGCTCATATCGCTCAGGTTATAACAGATAAAGGACAATTGGGCTTTGGCAGGGTCAATTTTTTTAATCCGGCAAATACGTTCAACGGCTTTTGCCTTAAAGATATCGCAACCCAATCCGTACAGGGTATCGGTAGGGTAAATAATCACTCCACCGTCCAATAAACAGTTCGTAATGGTTTTACCATTTCGGGGCTGGGGATTTTCGGGATGAAGATGCAACAACATGAAGCAATGTAAAAAGAAATTACAAAAGCCCCCCGAACTTAACAACATTTCCTTAACAATGTTTTAGCCGTAATTTTACCCCAAATTCTGAGGCATGCACTTGCAAGAAGTAGACAGGGTAAAAGAGATCGGCCGGGATGATTTTAGAAACAATTATTATTATCCAATGAAGCCATTGGTAATCACAGGACTTTCCAAGCAATGGCCTGCTTATGAAAAATGGAATTGGGATTATTTCAAATCAGCAGTTGGGGAGGTGAAAGTTGGCGTATACAACAATGTAAAAAGCGATGCCTATACACCTGTTAACACCGCCGATGATTATATGAAATTCAGCGATTATATAGAAATGGTTCGCAAGGGTCCTGCAGAATGGCGCATTTTTTTATTTAATATTTTTGAGCATGCCCCCCAGGTCACCCAGGATTTCACCTGGCCGGAACACCTGATCAAAGGCTTTGTAAAACGCTATCCCATGCTTTTTACGGGCGGAGAAGGTTCGGTAACCCATATGCATTTTGATATTGACCTCTCCCATATTTTTCATTCACAATTCGTAGGCAGAAAAAGAGTGTTGTTATTCCCTTTTGAAGAACAACATAAACTGTATCGCAAACCCTGGGAGCCGCTGAGCCTGGTAAATTTTGAAAAATATTTTGACCCGGAAAATAATAAACTGGATCCTGAAAAATATCCTGCTGTGGGCCTGGCTAAAGGATATGAGGTGGTCCTCGAACATGGGGATACGCTGTTTATGCCGGCGGGTTACTGGCATCATATGGAGTATTTGGACAGTGGTTTTGCGATGAGCCTCCGGGCCATGCAATCCGATGTAAAAGGCAAGCTGAAAGGAGCCTGGTACCTGCTTGGAATGCGCAATATTGATACCCTGATGAAGAAAACAGCTCCCGGTTGGTGGTATAATTATAAAAAAGAAAAAATTTTTGAGGCTGCGGGGCGGGAGCTCCAAACAACCTCCCANNCAAAAATCTTATAAAAAAATTGCTTTTTAAGAAAACTGTAATTACTTTTATCAGGCCTATTTTTGAAAGTAGTTTCTTCAATACGCGATGACTGCCAAACCGTTCCTATCCAATTTCCAGTCTTTATTCCAATTTCCCGTCGTTTTTAGTTTTGAGTTGATCGTTTTGAAAGTATGATATCCGGCTTTGAATGTATTCATTCCAGACAGCCGTTGCCTTTGCTTTCGTTCCCTTATCAAAGACCCTTATTTTTGAATGACTTTCTGATATGAGATTTATTCGACCTTTTTCTTTTTGTGGTTTCAGAGGTAAGCACAGGCCGGCGATGTCTATCGCTGGCTCTTTTTTTACAGGAAGGATCGAGAAATAATTTGCTGTGAAAAAACCAATAAAAAGCCCCGGAACCCGGGGCTTTTATTATTTCCTTGAGGTTTATTTTTTGTTTAAACGATCGTCCAGGTTTCATTCCCCCGAATCAATTTATCCAGGTCACCTTTACCTTTGGCCTGAACCACTGCATCTATCTGGAGACTCATCATTTCTTCATAGCAGGGCCTTTCAGTTTCATAAAATACGCCGAATGGCCGCGGTAAATGGCCATCTGCGTTGACATCGTCAAACATTCGAACAAGTATTTGCCCCTTATAAAAATCTTTTTCATCGTGTATCCAAAGATCATCTGCACTTAGGCTATTTCCAAGCTCAACCACTGCCGGCTTGAAACCATCTAATTTAATCCCCTTGTTTTGCTGTAATCCAAATAATAGCGGTTTACCC
>PLCH01000362.1 GCA_003135585.1 Chitinophagaceae bacterium | reverse complement strand
GCCCCTCCCGCCCATGCCCACTTTCTCGAAGGCCCCTATAGTCAAGCTACTTCACAGCTGCTGAAAGTGAGGCAACCTCTCGAATTGAGTCAGATAAAGTTGAACCAGGATATGCGCCGGGTATTGTTGCAGGGCTACCAGACATTTTATTCCCTTCAAATCCCTGAATTTGGTTTGATGAAGTCATTACCTGTATTAGAAACCATATTGAACGTATCGTAATCGGTTTCCCGGGTTTTCCTATTTCAAAGAATTCTTTTAACCCAAGAATTCCCCTTCAGGTTTTGCCCGTCCGTATTTTCAATCAATAGTATTCCGGGTTTTTTTCGTGGTTCGAAACTCCCATAGTTATTATCTAATTGAAGGGCTTTTGCTCCGTTGATCGTAGCCCACCCTAAAATTTCCGGAAGCGGAACGGCGGGGAAATGCCTGCAAATAGTTTTGATTTCCTCTGCAATGCTTAAGGAATGATTGCTCGCAAGGCTGTCCGTTCCCAACACCAGGCTGCAACCATATTTTCTAAATAATTCAATAGGTGGCAAAGTATTTTCTATGTATTGATTGGCATTGGGACAGAGACAAAAGAAAATTTTGAAACCCGCCGCAGTCTTGTTTGAATTATTCCCGCTTCCCTGCGAAAACCGCTGGCAATATTCCAAATCTTCTTCCCCGGTGTAGCTGTTGTGCACGAGCAGCACATTTTTAGCCCCTTCCAGTTTAGGCAAATAGGTTTGCAGGCTGCTTTTGCCTCCCGGGCGAAAAAAGGAGTTATCGATTTTCATCAACTCAAACATCCTTAGCAGATCTCCTGTCCCGCTCTTAAACTACTCATCTTCGGCAGCTGTTTCCTGGTTATGTATGGTCGTGGTTTTATCCTGGAAATAGGCACCAAGAAGATGCCACAATTTATCAGAAACAGAATAGGGGGCATGTGGCGCCATGGCTAAAAAACAGGTATGGACAGGAAGCTCGGCAAACACATCATAATACAATTTACTTTTTTCAAATCTTGCTGTGGCAATCTGGGGAAGCCAGCCACTCACCTCGATAAAATTATAATAGGCCAGCATTTGTTTTTGCTTTTGCTTAAAGCTGGACAGGTTATTACAAATGTCTCCCACCGCCACAATGCCGTTCACCAGCATTTCATCCTCAGCCCGTATAATGGCCTGGTAAATCTCTTCTTCCCTGAAATGCCGCTGGGTAACGACCTTGAAAACAAACTCGGTCAATCCTGTGTGCTCTGGGATCAATCCTCTTAAGTGGCTTAATTCCAAATGGCAATGACAATTGATAAAACCCGGACAAAGGATCCCGGTGAAAGTTTCTACCTGACCGGTTACTTCAGCAGAAGGTATAATATCCTGTATGATGCCATCTTCGGTACTCACCAACACCTGGTTATGATCCAGCATCCTGTGGCCTGTAAATAAATAATCGGCTTTAAATTTCCGGTAAATCATGTAAGACTAGAAAACGATTAACTTTGCGAACATTTGTCAAATAGGGGCACCTAAAAGTAAGTCAAAACTATGTTCGATAAACTGGAAGCGATAAAGGCAAAATTCGAAGACATGGGCGTGGCGCTGAGCAACCCTGAGATCGTCAGTGANNGCAAGGAATATCGCAGTCTGGAGAAAATTGTTCGCGCTTATGAAGAGCACAAAAGACTGGTGGATGATATCGGTTTTTACAAGGAAGCCTTGGAGGGAGATGATCCGGAAATGCGTGAACTGGCCAAGGCGGAATCGGCAGGATTGGATGAGAAGAAAGAAAAGATCGAAGCTTATATAAGGCAATTATTGATTCCAAAGGATCCGCAGGATGAAAAAAATGCCATCCTGGAAATACGTGCTGGCACGGGCGGGGATGAAGCCAGCCTTTTTGCCGGAGATCTTTTGCGGATGTATATTAAATATTGTGAAAAAAGGGGCTGGAGAACTGCAATTCTGAGTGAAAGCGAAGGNNGGCTGGAAAACAGCATTGCTCAGCGAAAGCGAAGGAACTGTTGGGGGTTATAAAGAAGTTCAGGTTGAAGTAATGGGGGATGATGTGTATGGGACATTAAAGTTTGAAAGCGGCGTACACCGTGTCCAAAGAGTCCCCGATACAGCAACCAGCGGACGCGTTCACACAAGTGCAGCGACCGTGGCGGTGATGCCGGAAGCAGAAGAGGTGGATTTTGAATTGAAAGAAAGCGATGTTAAAATGGAAACGGCGCGAAGCGGGGGAGCGGGCGGTCAGAATGTCAACAAGGTCGAAACAAAAGTCTTTCTGACGCATGTGCCGACCGGGGTTGTGGTAGTTTGCCAGACTGAACGCAGTCAATTGGGAAACCGTGAAAAAGCCATGCAGATGTTACGAACCAAATTATATGAAGAACAGGTTCGCAAACAAGAAGAAGAAATTGCCCGGCATAGGAAGAGCCTAGTCAGCACGGGCGACCGTAGTGCCAAAATAAGGACCTATAATTTCCCCCAGGGAAGGGTAACGGATCACCGGATTGGCCTTACCATTTATAACCTGAATGATGTTCTCAACGGGAATATCCAGGAATTCATCGATGCCCTCCAATTTGCGGAAAACTCGGAAAAGATGGCCAAGCAGAATTAAGATTGGGAAAGCTGGGCCCNNCAATTTATTCTACAGTGGTGGAAAAAATGCGACGGACCAAGGCAGAATTGCAAAACTTCCTGAATTTTCCCAAAATCCGGTTGATCCGCCTGTCCGTCTCTGCCGCCGCATAACGGTGTGATTCTTTCATTGATAGTATTTAGCCTCTATCCGGCCGCTGCAAAGGGCGGAGGTGTACCGGCATTTCGGTGCCAGATCCAGCAGATGATATTTCATTTTTTTTAACGCAATAAAGTAAACCTTTTGCTTTTTTATACGTCTAATCTGGTAAGTACCCTGATGGAAAGTGAAACCTGAATAACAATTCCTTAGCAATCCCTAAAAAATTGTTATTGTGATTTGGAAAGAAATCTGAATAATACCTGAGGTCGTATCTTTACCGTGGATTTGAGTTTAGCTCTTTTATTTTTTCAAAACAGCGTTCGGAGTGAGTGATAATATTGGCACCTGTTTTGCGTTATATATAAAAATGTCTTTTCTATTTGACTACATAAAGCAGTCAATTTTCTCATAAGCAGTTAGTTTTGGTTACGGCCCCTGTTTCCACAGGGGCTTACTTTTTGGCTTAAATTAGTTGAGATGAACGCTTATTCGATACCCAACAACAGGATATTGCTGGTTCCATAAGCAAGGCTGGCTCCAATCAAATCTGCAAGGATATCCCCTACCTCAAAATCCCGTCCGGGAATAAAATATTTCTGTACGAATTCCATTCCGGCGCCATAAACAGCGGCAATTACGAAAATCCAAAAAAATAACACCAGTAATTTTTTTTGAGGCAAATTTCGTTTGCTATAATATAGACACCATAGGAAAACAAAGCAGCTAAACAATCCAATATGTACCAACTTGTCAAATTGAGGAATGGCAAATGCCTTTTCATGCGGAAGTACCGAGCCCGGTAAGGCAAGCAANNCCAGCTGACAGCAATATATTTTTTCCCAAAGTATTTCTTTATCCAGTTCATATGATAATTCAAAAAAGCTTTATCCCGTTACTTTTCCCAATGTATACATGGCATGCATAGTGGGACTTGCACTCCCGCCTTTTTTCTCGAGTGTGATAGCGAATCCCTGGGCTTTAGGAATGTTTTTCATTTTAGCAAAAGATAGCCCTTCTTTGATATCAAATACGCCAGCATCTACCGGCTTTCCATCAACCAATGCCCACAGTTGGTATTGCTTGTCAACGGCAGGTTTAGGAAGATTATTAACCAGCAGGTATACGTCCCTGGACCGGGTATCCCAATAAATGGTGGCCAGGCTTGCAGGATAAGTATGGGTACCGGGCATTTTTATAACTGCCATCGCAGGATCTTTGATCAGGCTCAGCGCAGAAGAATATTCATTTAATTTCGTCTGCAAACTTTGATTGACTAACGCCACCTGAGTCTGGCTTGCTATCAACTGGTCATATTTTGAAATATATTCTTTGTATTGACTGAAGAAATAAAAATTCAAAGCAGTACTGGCGATTAATAATAAGATGGATGCAGCAGTCACGTAACGGATCCAGCCTGCTCTTATAGCCGGTCTTTGGGTCTGAACCGGAAGAACCGGAGGAGAAGCCTCTTTTTGCCTTTGCGCCGCCTCAATTTCAATTTCCGCGAAGATTTTGCTTTTTAAACTGGCAGGGGGTTCCACCGGGTTGGCCAGAATACTTCTTTCGAGTGAAAGCTCAAAGGCTTCCCTCGCAGTTCGGACTTCCGAATAAGTGGCACACATGTGTTCAAATTCAGACATTTCCTCCTTGCTGGTCAAACCCAGGACACAGGTTTCAATTATACCGCTTGATATGTATTCTTGTACGTTCACTTTATCGCAGATATTCTCTTAATTGTAACAATGCGTTTCTTATACGGGTCTTGACCGTTCCCAACGGAATTTCTTCTATCTCGGCAATCTCCTCATGGGTATATCCCTTAAAATAAGAAAGTTCGATTAATACCCTTTGTTCAATTTTCAGCCTCTCCAGAACTTTTTTAAGCCCAACAGTGTCTGTATTAAGGCTGACGACCTGATTTCCGGCCCTTACATGTACGTTCTCGGGTAATTCTTGGTTTTTTTGGGTGTTCTGGTAACTTTTCGATCTCAGGACATCAATAGATGAGTTTCTGGCAATATTTAACATCCAGGTAAAAAGTCGGCCCTTGNNATCATAACTTTCAATTTTACGCCAGATATTGATAAAAACTTCCTGCAAAACATCATTTGCCAATTCCCTTTCTTCCAGGATCTGCAGAATGATGCTGTACAATGCTCCTGAATAATTATCATAGAGGTAACTAAAGGCCAGGTTATTCCGTTCTTTGAGTGCAAGGACAAGATCCTGTTCTGTATATTTTGGCTGTATTGACAAGTTGATTTTTTGGAATATTTGTCGCAGTTTACCCGACCAAGGCTTTGTAAGCTTTTGCATCCAGGAGACTATCAATATCTGCGGGATTGGTAACAGTTAGTTTTACCATCCACCCTTTTCCGTAAGGATCCGTATTCACAAGTTCAGGTGAACTTGCCAAAGCAGGATTTAATTCCGTAATGCTCCCTGCGACTGGAAGCAGCAAATCGGAAACAGTTTTTACTGCTTCCACGGTTCCAAATACGACCCCCGCCTCCAGGGTTTTTCCAATTGTTTCAACCTCCACATAAACAATATCTCCCAACTCTTTTTGCGCAAAATCTGTAATGCCAATAATAGCAGAATCGCTGTTTTCCATTTTGATCCATTCATGATCCTTCGTGTAGTGCAGGTTTTCCGGAAAATTCATGTGAGCTTATTTTTGTGATGCAAAGATTGTAAAAGGCTTTGAATTAAAACAACCTCTTGGCAATTATTTCTTCCGGTTAACCCATCTTATTTTTCCAATTCGCAGTTCCTTCTGCAGAAGATCAAGGCGGTACCGGCTCACTTAAAATCCTGTTTTTTCAAAATAGAGAAGGATATGGTCTTTCATGAAATTTTCCTGCTCTATCCTATCCATGACGGGTAAAGCCTGTACTTGTCTGAAATGAGGCCATCCTTCTTCATCGACCCTTTCCAGCTCGTAATAACCGCTCTGGGAAAAAAGGGAACAGACAGCAACATGCATCAGGTCCTGTTTTTGTTCCTTCGAAAATTTATCCCGGATTTCGCCGAATTCCTGGATACCAACAAGGAATAGGATGGCTTCCATGTCCGGCTTTTTTCCGAAACGCTCCGCCATTTTGGCTTCCAGGTTCCACCATCTTGTTTGCAAATCGTATTGTGCGTCGGGCATGGGTGCAAAGATAACCAGAGATAAACTGGTTTGGCAATTTTGCCGATTTGAATTATCCGCATTTTATATTTGTAAAAACCTTTTACAATGAAATGGAAAAAGGATGGATTCACCATCAGGACTAAGAAAAACAAAATGAACATACCCTATATTCATGAATTCATATCCAATAAATCCTACTGGGCCGAGGGAATTCCTCTGGCAGTTGTGAAGCGGTCAATCAAAGGATCTTTGTGTTTCGGGATTTTTCACGCCACCAAACAAATCGGGTTTGCGCGTGTCGTTACCGACAGCGCTACTTTTGGTTATCTGGCTGATGTATTCATTGACGAAAACTACCGGGGAAAAGGCCTGGGAAAATGGTTGATGGAGGTAATTGTTTCGCATCCGGAATTACGGGGACTCCGTAACTGGATGCTAGCGACCCGTGATGCGCATGGTCTTTATGAAAAGTTTGGTTTCAAACCTTTGGAAAATCCTGAGCGGATCATGCGGAAAAATAATCCTGACGTATATAAAAAAGAGATCAGCTGATCTTTTCAGCCACTACGGCTGTCCCGTAAGCCAATACTTCGGTAACGCCATTCATTACTTCGTTGGCATCATAACGCATACTGATGATGGCATTTGCTCCGCGTTCAGCTGCATGCTGCATCATAAGATGGAAGGCTTCTTCACGGGTTTTTTCACAAAGCTCAACATAAATAGTTATTTGCCCGCCCAATAAGGTTTGAAGGCCGCCGGCGATATTGCCTAATAAACTCCGGGACCGGACCGTGATCCCTCTTACTACCCCGAGGTTCTTTGTGATTCTATAGCCATCTAATTCGATACTGGTTGTGATCATGCCTGGATCAATCATAAAATAAATTTTTATGAAGGTAGGATTTTAGCCGGGCATCCGGATTAACCCCCTTCCGACTCATTGCAANNTAGATGAAATAAGAGGGAAAATAAATCTTCTCTCCATAGCGACTGGCAGTTTAATGCGGGAGGGAAAAAAGGAAGAGGCAGAAAAAAAGAAAGCTGAAGTGGCGTCTTATAAACTGAAACTGAACGACACTTTAGAATTGGCAGAACTTGAAAATAAAATTAATTCCATCCTGCTCCAGAT
>PLCH01000602.1 GCA_003135585.1 Chitinophagaceae bacterium | reverse complement strand
GTATGGGTCTCTTCGGGCTGGCGCTGTTCACGGCGCGGCGGAAGGCGGCGGAGATCAGCATCCGCAAGGTCCTTGGGGCCACCACCGCGGATATCGCGGCCTTGCTGAATAAAGGATTTTTAGGACTGGTGTTGTTGTCGCTGGTCATTGCCTCACCGGTGGCGTGGTGGCTGACGGATCGCTGGTTGCGGGACTTTGCGTATCGCAGGCCGATCGCCTGGTGGGTATTCCTGCTGGCGGGGGCGGGGGCCATCCTCATCGCGCTGATTACGGTCAGCTTTCAATCGATCAGGGCAGCCATAGCCAATCCGGTAAACAATTTGCGATCGGAATGAAACTGACTTCAGGTTTGTAAGATTAACGGTTGACTCATATTTGCTATTTGTTGGTTCAAGTAATAGCTATTACAAATAATTTCTGGGTTACAAAAAAATTATTCGTTTCTTAAACTTTGAACGGGGTTGGACAAGGCAGCTTTTATCGCGAAGAAACTTATTGTTATTAAGGCAATCAACATAGCCAATAATCCTGCTGCCAAAAAAAGCCACATACTAATATTTATGCGATAAGCAAAATTGTCCAGCCAATTGTGCATTGCCCACCAGGTGGCAGGTATGGAAATGATAAATGCAATGCACACAAGCAACAAAAATTCTTTCGATAAAAGCACAAATACTTGTTTTACTGAGGCGCCCAATACTTTACGAATGCCTATTTCTTTGGTGCGCTGTTCAGTTGTAAACGCAACTAAACCCAATAACCCCAGACTTGCAATCATTATCGCAATCACAGCAAATGTNNGCATATAAAGAGGCGAACTTGTCATCAAGAAAGTAATAGGAAAAAGGGGTTCTTGCATTAAATGAATTCCACTCTTTTTTTACGTCAGATAATAGATCTGAAATTGCCGCCGTCCTAATTTTTACAATCAGAGAACCATTATTGTGACGGAGCATCATCAGTACAGGAACAATTTTTTGCTTAACGGAAGTATAATTGAAATCCTGCACGACTCCGATCACCCTATATTCGTGTTGCCCCGAAGAAACAATTGTTTTATTGATAGCCTTATCATTATTTTTCCATCCTAAGTCGCGAACGGCAGCTTCATTGATAACAGCAGCAGTTGAATCGCTTCCAAAGTCCTTGGAGAAATTCCTTCCGGCAATTATCTTCATGCCCAGGGTTGACAGATATTCGTAATCAACATGAAAAAAGTTAGCATGAATTTCGCTTTGGCTTTCATTTTCTTTATTTTCTTTTGCATAAACCTGCGACCCGTCCATTTCGCCTTCCGTCCGCCCAACGGGCACATCTCTCGAAAGGGTCGCATTTATTACCCGGCTGTCTCGCAAAAGTCTTTGTTTGAATGCGTATTGATTGCTATCGAGCCCATTGGTTTGCTCTATTACCAGTACCTTTTCCCTATCATATCCTAATTTTTTATTTTGCATAAATTGCAATTGCCGGTACACGACAAGGGTTGCTGTGATCAATGCGGTGGAAATTATAAACTGGAAAACGACCAGGCCGCTTCTCAACCCGGTACGGTCTGACCGGGTACCAGAAACAGCTCCCTTAAGCACTTTGATAGTTTGAAAAGAAGAAAGAAAAAATGCGGGATAAATGCCGGCCAGAATGCCAACAATAAATATTAATACAATCGCAGCGATGATTACTTTATAATTCAGGAAAAATAAAATCTGGATGTGCTTTCCCGAAAGATGGTTAAAGGAAGGCAATAGAATATACACAAACAAAAATGCAAAAAACATGGCACAAAAGCTGAACAAAATGGATTCAATCAAAAATTGCGATATCAGTTTACCTTTTAAAGAGCCAAGCGCTTTGCGGATACCCACTTCCCGTGAACGCTTGGTGGAACTCGCCGTGGAAAGATTGGTAAAATTGACGCAGGCGAGCAGTAAGATAAAAATAGCAAGCGCACCAAAAATATACACGTACTGGATATCGCCATTTGCCTCTAATTCATATTTAGTGTTGGAATGCAAATGAATATTGGTAACTGGCATCAGGTAAAAATGCCATGTGTTCAGGCCCTTTAGTGCTTCCGATAGACTGACGCCCATATCATGCACAGCTTCCGGAGCAACATATTTCTTTATGAGTTCCGGGAATTTGGCTTCCAATTTTTTAGGGTCTGTATTTTTGTCCAGCAAGAGGTAGGTAAAAAAGCCCAAATTGCTCCATGTATGTCCGTATGCACCATATTTATTTGTAGTCATACTGATAAAAGCATCAAAATGAAAATGAGCGTTTTCCGGTATTTTGTCAATTATACCGGTTATTTTTAATGAAGTGGTGCCCAGGGACAATGTTTTCGCTAATGCCTCTTCATTCCCAAAATATTTTTTTGCAAAAGTTTTGGTTACGACAATGGAATTGGGAGCAATCAAAGCAGTTTTATCATCCCCTTCCAGCAGGGGGATGGAAAACATTTGAAGGAAGTTAGAGTCGCAAAAGGTAATATTTTGTTCCTGAAACAATTTATGGCCATTGCGCATTAACACGACATTCTGACCATTTATTCGGGCAGAAGCCAGCACCTCAGGAAAAGCATTTTTCACGCCTGCACCAACAGCAACATCAACATCAGGATAATCAGCACCCCCGCCATTTTGTGTTATCCGCAAACCAAGGCGGTAAATCTGACTGGCATGTAGGGGATATCTATCATAGCTCAATTCATTGACCATAAAAGCTGCCATCAGCAGGAAGCAGGTAAGACCAACTGCCAGCCCAAAAATATTGATGAAGGAGAATGTTTTGTTGCGAATAAGACTTCTCCAGCTGGTTTTGAAATAATTCTTGAACATTAGGGGCGTTTTACTCTGTGATCAGGTGTATCAAGGGTGGACGGAAAACGGCAAGAAATTGCACTGAAAATAAAATTATTCGGTCCTTAAATTTTTTACCGGATTGGCCATTGCTGCCTTTATCGCCTGGAAACTTACCGTTGCAAGCGCTATCATTATAGCTAATATTCCAGCCAGCGCGAATACCCACCAGTTAATAATGGTACGGTATTCATAATTTTGTAGCCATGTATTCAAGGCCCACCATGCCAAGGGAAAGGCAATGAGACAGGAATAACCCACCAATCGCAAAAAGTCTTTTGAAAGCAATCTAACCAAGCCGGGCACGGATGCACCCAGCGTTTTACGGATTCCGATTTCTCTTATCCTGCGCTCAGCAATATAGGCAGCCAGGCCAAAAAGGCCAAGGCAGGAAATAAATATAGCCAGGGCCGCAAAGACAGCAGCAAGTCTCCCAGTCAGACTTTCCGTCTTAAAGAGCTGATTAAAATCATCATCGATAAATTTGAATTCTGCAGGATATTCAGGGTTATAGGTTTTCAAGATCTTTTCAACCCGGGCCAGCGCGTCCTGCACCTGCCCGTTTGATTGAACCCTGATATTTAAATAATGCGTTCCCAAAGGCTGATTGTACAACAGAAGTGGAGCACCGGGTTTATACATGGTATTGTATAAAAAATCTTTGACAATACCGACTATTTGATAGGCTTTCTTACCCCCATCTGAAATGATGCCGCCAACCCGGCCCTCCTTTCCCATTTGCTTGGCAAATGCTTCGTTAATGATAACATTGTTGCTGTCGAGCGTTGCTTCGGCGTAAAAATCTCTGCCCGCCGCCAGCTTCATACCCATTGTAGTAATAAAGGGTGCATTCACGTTTTCCCACGTAATTAATGGGTTTTTGGAAGGGTCTTTTCCCTTCCAGGAATAATTGTCGGTATTGTTCCAAATCTGTAGCACTGGGTAATCACTTAGAGCAGCATTTTCTACGACTCCCGTTTGTAATAAGTCATGGTACAGGCTGCCGAAACGCTCATCCAATTTTCCCGGGAGTTCAGTATAAATCAGGTTGTTTTTTTTGTAACCCAAATCCCTGTTCTTTACGTGTTGGATTTGCTGATATATGATCACTGTAGCTATAATGAGTATTATGGAAATAGAAAATTGAATGACCACCAGGCCTTGCCGGATAAAGACGGCTCCGGTGCTTGATTTTAATTTGATGCCTTTCAGAACGGTTATGGGATTAAAAGACGATAAATAAAAAGCCGGATAACTGCCAGATACGATGCCGGTAAGTAAAGTAAAGGCCAGGATGAATAACCAGAAAGACAGATTTCCCCCGGGCAGGCGGATAGCTTTATCAGACAGGCTGTTGAAGAAAGGAATCAGGGCCAGAACCAAAACGATTGCGATGACCAGGGCAAGAAAAGC
>PLCH01000555.1 GCA_003135585.1 Chitinophagaceae bacterium | reverse complement strand
GGTTTAAGTTTACCCCCGGTTTCGCCCGTAAACCCGATGGTTATGACTCCTTTTTCACGGGCTGTTTCAAATGCTTTCAGTATGTTTCCGGAATTTCCCGATGTTGATAAGCCCACCAGCACGTCTCCTTTATTTGCTATTCCTTTTATCAATCTGGAATAAACCATCTCGAAGCTGTAATCGTTGGCAACAGCCGTGAGGTAAGAAGTGTTACAATGCAAAGCTTCGGCAGGCAAGGCATCGCGGTCGGTATAAAATCGACCCGAAAACTCTGCGGCAAGATGTTGCGCATCGGCCGCGCTTCCTCCATTACCACAAAAGTAGATCCGCTTGCCATTTTTAAATGCTTTGACAATCAGTTGGGTTATGTCCTCAATTGTTTTTATTAAATTTTTATCCGTGAGCAATTTATTTTTCACGGTCGCCGATTCTGTAATAATGCGTTTTATCTTTTCCTGCATAAAGTGTCATTCAAAATAATTAATCAATCTATATAGTCCAGGTTGTCAAACCATGATCTACAAACTGATAGGGCTTGCAATATCCGCCAAATTTAATCAAAGCTTCAGTTACCCTGTATTTGGAAATACCCGGGCAATAAAATATCATAAAACCTCCACCACCTGCCCCGGAAATTTTTCCGCCCGTAGCCCCTGCTTTTTTGGCTTCATCATATATTTCCTCATGCATGCTATTGGATATGCCTTCGGCCATCTGTTGTTTTTGCCTGAACCCAAAATCGAGTATCTCTCCAATTTCATGCAACCGGCCTTTTAGGATCGCTTCCTTCATCATTTGCGACTGCTGTTTCAACTGGTGCATCGCTTCAATGGATTTCTCTTTCTTATCAACAACATTCTTACTCTGTTTTTCTATGATTTTTGCAGATTCCCGGTTGGTCGCCGTGTAATATAATAGCAGGTTATTCTCCAGTTCAAACAGGTATTGCTGTTTTATGCGCAACGGGTTTACGACAACATTATCATCTCCATAAAATTCCATGTAGTTTACTCCCCCAAACGCGGCAGCATACTGATCCTGCCGGCCCCCGGCCATTTGAAGATCTTTCCTTTCTATTTCATAGGCAAGGTGAGCAATATCATATTCCCCCAGGGGAAGACGAAGCATTTCTGCAAAAGCACCAATAATTGCCACCACCAGGGTTGAAGAAGTCCCTAATCCTGAACCAGCCGGGGCTTCTACAAATGTTGTAAGTCTGAATCCGGTCTGGGCCATTCCAAAATCCTTTTGAATACGGTTGTAAACACCTTTTAACAAATCGAGCTTACCATCCACCGGCAAGGAATCGGACCATTCAAACCTATATTCTTCTTTATGGTCAAGGGCACTCAATATAATGTTGTTTTCCTGTAAAGGCTCAATATTTGCCGATGCATACAAAGAAACGGAGGCATTCAGGATGGCGCCTCCGTATATATCACTGTAGGGACTAACATCTGTTCCTCCTCCCGCCAGACCAATTCTCAATGGAGCCTTACTTCTGTAAATCATGGGCTAAATCTATAATGGTTTTAATGAGGTTTTCCCAGGAATATTTCTGTTTTTCGGAGCGAAGATGGTGAATAAAATAATTTTCACCTAATTCATAATATCGAATGATCGCTTTGGCAAGGGATTCAGGATCGGGGGCAGTAACAAGCCCTGCTTTTTCATGAGGGACCAGTGAAGGCAAGCCACCTACATTTGAAACGATCATAGGTTTTTCAAAATAATAGGCGAGGGGAGTGACCCCGCTTTGGGTGGCATTACGATAAGGCTGCACCACCAGGTCCGCCGCACTTAAAAAAAATTTTACTTCACTATCTGAAATGAACCTGGTATGCAGAATAAGTGAATCACTGATCCCCAACCTGTCTATTTGATCCTTGTACAATTTTTCATCTTCATAATATTCACCTGCTATAAGCAATTTAACATCCCGGATGCCTGAATTTGACCTGTCATCCCTCAAAATTTTTATTGCTGAGAGTAAAAGATCAAGGCCTTTGTACTTTCTGATAAAGCCAAAGAAAAGAATGACTCTATCGTCTTTATTGATTCCGAGTCTTTGCCTCGCCTTTTCCTTTGAAACGGGTTCTCCAAAATTGTCGTATAAAGGATGAAATACCCTTATGGCAAGTTTGTTCTTTTCAAATTTTCGCAAATCATCCATCACTCTTTCACTCATCGTTATAAATGCATCGCAGCTTTTCAGGAAGTATTTCGTTAAAGCCTTGTCAAAGAGTCGTTTTTCATGTGGCAGGATGTTATCTGTTATCGCGATTATTTTTGTATGCTTATTTTGCTGAACACAGCGCAGAATTGTACCCAGGGAAGGAGCCATAAAAGGCAACCAATACCGAACCACAAGGATATCCGGGCGGAGTTTTTTTAGTTCCCTTCCTACCCGAAGCCAATTTAACGGACTGACGGAATTGATCTTTGAAAATATTTCAAGGCCTTCAGGGGCAGGATCCGACGAATATTGGGTGGATCCGGGAAACAGGAAAGATGGATATTGCAAAGCATAAGAATAGATGGAACAATAATATCCCTTGGATATAAATTCCTTTGCAAGCCGATGATCAAATGTGGCCAGGCCCCCCCTCAGCGGATATCCGGGCCCCATAATAATGATATTTGCTTTCATCTGTAAAACCAAAATCTAATCTATACCTGCTTTTTTTTCGATCAGGTAGGAATTTCTGCCGGGAGCATTGCGGGCGACTAGTTCAGAAACAAATCCTGTAACGAATAATTGGGTACCGATAATCATTGCCAGAATGGCAAAAAAGAAAAGTGGTCTTTGTGTAAGCCCGGTTTTATCGAAAAAGAATTTGGAAAGGGTCAGGTATACAAATACAAAAAACCCGAAAAGAAATGATAAAGTTCCCCAAAAACCGAATAAATGCAAGGGGCGTTTGCCATACTTACTTACAAATGTGATGGAAGCAAGGTCGAGAAAACCGTTGATAAATCTGTTAAAGCCTCCGAACTTGCTGGTTCCGTATTTTCTTGCGCGGTGCTGGACAATTTTCTCACCTATTTTTTTAAATCCTGACCATTTTGCTATGACGGGTATATAACGGTGCATTTCGCCATAGACTTCTATGCTCTTGATCACTTTTGAACGATAAGCTTTTAGTCCGCAATTAAAATCATGCAATTTAACCTTGGAAACTTTGGCTGTAACCCAATTAAAGAACTTGGAAGGAAGCGTCTTTGAAAAGGGATCATGCCTGACTTTTTTCCACCCGCTTACCAGATCATATCCATCGTCGACAATCATTCGCCTTAATTCAGGAATTTCATCGGGACTATCCTGCATATCTGCATCCATAGTGATGACAACTTCCCCCTTTGCTGCCTTGAAACCCTCATTGAGTGCGGCAGATTTTCCATAATTGCGCTGGAATTTGATACCCTTGATACGGACGTTCGATGAGTGTAATGATTCTATAACCTGCCAAGAGCCGTCTGTAGGACCATCATCCACCAAAATGATTTCGTAAGAAAGACGGGAATCAGTTGCAACCCGCTCTATCCAGCCGCACAATTCCGGTAAAGACTCTTCTTCGTTGAATACCGGGACTATGAT
>PLCH01000282.1 GCA_003135585.1 Chitinophagaceae bacterium | reverse complement strand
AAAGGTTATGTCGCGCATTGCCCGCAGGAAGATTTGGGTGTGATCCAGCCTACAGCCGCCCTGTCCTCATTTCCCTATACCCCGGAATACAGCATGAAGGCCCTGCGTCATTTTTATTATGACCTGGGTGATAAGATTTGGAGCGAATATGGATTTGTGGATGGGTTTGACGAAACAAAAAACTGGTATGCAAAATCGCATTTAGCAATTGATGAGGGACNNGTGGTAATGATTGAGAATTATCGCAGCGGCCTGCTTTGGAATTTATTTATGAAAATACCCGATGTCCAAAATGGCTTGATGAAATTGGGTTTTAAAAGTCCATTGTTAAAAAAATAAATTTCCTGTTATGCCTAACATTTCCCGTCTGGATTTTTTGCATCGCACCGCAATGTCCGGTGTCGCTTTATTGCTTTCATCCCTGGAAGGTTTAGCGCTTACCACAGCCCAAAAGAAAATAAAAATTGCCATCATCGGTTGTGGAAGCGTATCCGGTCAATACCTGCCCCATCTATCGAAATCCCCCTACGTGGAACTGATAAGCGCCTGTGATATCATTTATGAAAGAGCCATTCACCGTGCAACAGAATTTAAGATCCCCAACACCTACCCGCATATTGATCAACTCCTCGCCGGTGCAAATTTCGACCTGATGCTAACCCTGACGGATATGCAGGAGCATGGCAGACTTAATAAGCAGGCCCTGCTTGCAGGCCGCAATGTTTGGAGCGAAAAACCACTGGCCAATACCTACCAGGAAGGCCGGGCATTATTGGACCTGGCAAAGACCAAGCAATTACGCATCTGGGGTGCGCCTGCGGTAGTGAATAGTCCGCAGTTTGCTTTTATGTCAAAAGCAATCAGGGAAGGAAAATTGGGAAAAATTTCCAGCGCCCACGCTAACTACGGCCACTTGGGCCCGACATGGTCAGCTTTTTTTTATGAAAAGGGCGGAGGCAGTTTACCGGATCTTGGCGTATACAATCTGGCGACGCTTACAGGCCTGCTGGGTCCCGCCAGGCAGGTCATGGCCATGACGAGTATTGTAACGCCCCAACGTACCGTTGATAATAAAGGAAAAATAAAAGTGGAAGCAGAGGATAATGCGATGGTGTTGATGGACCACGGTAATGGGGTCCTTTCTCATGTGCAATGCGGTTTTAATTATTTTGACCCTTACGGACACGAAGGAAAGGGACAGAACAATCACACCGTCACCGTTTGGGGCACCAAGGGTAATATGGGACTGGTGGGTTATGACTGGGCGCCCTTTGGCGTTGACCTGGCTACTTCCTTTACGGAACCTCCGGTTCGATATGTGGAAGACCCGGGGGATTATGTATGGCAACAGGGCGCATCGGTCATTGCAGAATCAATGGTGAAGCGTACGGAACCATTAATTGCTGCGGAGCATGCCCTTCATGTCCTGGAAATAATTGAGGCCGCGCGGGCTTCGGGGATAAGCGGAAAAAAAATACAATTGGAATCTGTTTTTAAATGGCCGGTCGTGTAAGACCGGGGAAATTAATTTGTTAGCTTTTTTTTATAAAAAAATCAACCTATTAAAATTGAAACACAGGCGCGCCACGGGGGAAAAAATATGGGCATGGACATTAATTTCTTTATGCCTGATTGCTCCGGCCATTCAGGGATCCGCACAACAGCATACCTATTGCAACCCCATCAATATTGACTATGGTTATACGCCCATCCCCAATTTTTCCGAAGCAGGCCGTCACCGCGCTACAGCCGATCCCGTAATCACTTTGTTTAAGGGAGATTACTATTTATTTTCCACGAACCAATGGGGTTATTGGTGGAGCAAGGACATGCTCCACTGGAATTTTATAAGCCGCTCTTTTTTAAAACCATGGCATCATGTTTACGACAATCTGTGTGCCCCTGCAACATTGGTGCTGGGTGATACTTTGCTTGTAATCGGCTCTACCTATACAAAGAATTTTCCCTTGTGGATGAGCACCCGCCCCAAACAAAATGAATGGAAGGAAGCGGTGGATTCATTCCAGGCAGGTGCCTGGGATCCGGGCCTGTTTTTGGATGATGACGGAAGAATTTACCTGTATCATGGTTCCAGCAATTTGTATCCCATCTACGGTTGGGAAATTGACAGGAAAACGCTACAGCCGGTTGGAGAGCACCGGGAGCTCATCAGGCTTCATGATGATATTCACGGTTGGGAAAGATTTGGGGAATACAATGACAATAATTTTCTCAACCCTTTTATAGAAGGGGCGTGGATGAACAAGCATAAGGGCAAATACTATTTGCAGTACGGTGCACCCGGTACCGAAATGAGCGGATACGCGGACGGGGTTTATACCAGTGATCATCCCTTAGGCCCTTTTACTTACCAGGCCCATAATCCTTTTTCGTACAAGCCCGGTGGCTTTGCAAGGGGTGCTGGCCATGGGGCCACTTACCAGGATCTGTTTGGTAACTGGTGGCACGTGTCAACGATCGTGGTCAACATGAAGAATAATTTTGAAAGACGCATTGGCATCTGGCCCGCGGATTTCGATACCGATGGAATCTTATTTGCAAATACGGCATTCGGGGATTACCCCCAATGGCTTCCTTCCCAAAAAAAAGATCATCTTACCCAAAATTTTACCGGATGGATCCTACTGAATTACAATAAGCCCGTACAGGTCTCATCTGTTCTTGGCGGCTACGAAGCAAACAATGCGGTGGACGAAAACATACGGACCTATTGGAGTGCCGCTTCCGGAAAGCCCGGTGAATGGCTGCAAAGCGATCTTGGCAAAATATGCATGGTGCATGCTATCCAGATCAACTATGCGGACCAGGATGTGGACTCAAGTTTTTTGGGGAAAATAAAAGGAATTTACCATCAATATAAGCTGTGGCAATCCGCAGATGGAAAGAACTGGAAAATCCTGCTGGATAAGAGTCAGAATAAGACAGATGTTCCTCACGATTATATTGAATTGGAACAACCGGTCGATACGCGGTTCATAAAACTTGAAAACATTCACATGCCAACAGGTAAATTCGCCATCAGTGGGCTGCGCATCTTCGGAACCGGCCATGGTCCGAAACCGGACNNTGGCCTGATAAAATGGTGGACGGTAAACGGGGCATTTGCCTACAATATTTATTACGGCATTGAACCGGATAAACTATATAACTGCATCATGGTATACGGGGACAATGAATACTATTTCAAGGCTATGGACAGAAATCAAGTATATTATTTTTCTATCGAAGCCATCAATGAGAATGGAATATCGGCGAAGACAAATATCTTAAAAGTTGAATGATAATACGATGAAATCAATGCCCAGACTTTTTTTGAAATTATCCCTCGTAATTTTATTTGCATCCCGCTGTATCGTTGCAAATTCACAACCCTTTGCAGGCGAGATCAGAGAATTTAAAAAACAGGACAGCCTAAGTTTCCCCTCTGCCGGGTCCATTCTTTTTGTGGGTAGTTCCTCTTTTAATTTCTGGAAGGATGTAAACAATTAGTTCCCCGGCTATAAAATAATCAATCGTGGTTTCGGCGGTTCTTCCCTGCCCGATCTGATACGATACGCGGATGATATCATATTTCCCTATAAACCTGCGCAGATCGTTATTTATTGTGGCGAAAATGACCTTGCCGCATCGGACACGGTTACCGCGCAATTGGTATTTGACCGTTTCAAGGGATTATTTGAATTGATC
>PLCH01000077.1 GCA_003135585.1 Chitinophagaceae bacterium | reverse complement strand
GCTTGGATGTACCACACATTGGGTGCTGGCATCCATCATTACAACAATATTTCCCATAATGGCGGCGAGATTTGGAGCCGCTCCGTTGTTCCTGTTTTTTGCAATAATGATGGTAGTACAACTACTGTGGGTAATATTTAAAATGCCCGAAACTAAAGGAGTTTCTTTAGAAGAACTGGAGACAAAACTCATAAAAAGGAAGACACCTGAACTGAAACCAGGATTCACCTGATAACATAATAGAAATGAAAAAACCAATTTTAAAATATAATCATCCATCTTTTTATCAATCACTCAAAACTTTGCAAATGAAAAAACTACAAATTTTACTGCCTATGGTATTAATGGCACTATTCAGTTTTGCCCAGAAAAAAACTATAACTGGCACTGTCAATGATAAATCAGACAAAACTCCGGTTGAAGGAGTGACTGTGCAATCAAAAAACAAAACAGCCTTAACGGACAGTTCAGGAAAATTTACTATTGAAGCATCGGTGGGGGATAACCTCAAATTCACCCATATAGGGATGAAATCTACGTCTCTGAAAATCACCGGAACAACTCAAAATCTGTTTGTCGAGTTGGAAATCGCTACAGGGGAGTTAGAAACGGTGGTTGTAACGGGTTACAAATCCGAACGTAAAGTTGACTTGACCGGAGCTGTTGCTGTAGTTAAATTGGATAATATTAAAAACGTGCCTTCAAGCAGTCCCATGCTTTCGTTGCAGGGCCAGGTTCCGGGATTATATATTCAAACGGACGGATCACCGACTGGCGCTAATGGAGGGCAACCTGGAATTCTGATTCGGGGTGCCACAACACTCAATAACACAAACCCACTTTATATCATTGACGGAATTCCCACCACAAGATATGAAGANNGGTATTAAAGGATGCTTCGGCAGCTTCTATTTATGGTTCGAGAGCTTCGAACGGTGTAATTATTGTTACCACAAAAAACGGACGGAGTGGTTCGGATAAGGTACTTATTCAGTTTAACACCAGCCTAACAACTCAAAGCGAGAAGCCTTGGCAGGAAAGTGTTTTGAGCTCTGAGCAGAGAGGAACAGCCCTATGGAGGGCAGCTGTAAATGATAGCACAGATCCAAATGGGTTGGTAAGTAAAATTTATACTTATGATTGGAATGGGGATTATAATAACCCTTCTCTGAGTGCAGTGCACATCGCCCCATTTGTTGGTGGGGATAGTACTGAACCTGTTGGTAATACCAATTGGCAAAATGCTTTGTTTAAGCCTGCCACTATTACTGCTAATGATCTTTCTATTTCTGCCGGTACATCTAAAAGCGGATTTCTCTTTGATGTGGGATACTATAATAATAACGGCTTAATTCAATTTACCAAATACCAACGATATAATGCCCGCATTAATTCTCATACTTCAGCCTTTAACGACAGGTTAAGAATTGGAGAAAACATGCAGGTAAGCAGAACTTCCCAGATCAATTCTACGAATGACGTTGGCGGTGCTTCCACGCCAAGTCTGTCAATAACATTAACTCCCACGATACCCTTATACAAAACGGATGGCACGTATGGTGGTCCGATAGGGTCAGGATATACAGACAGAAACAATCCCGTGGATCAACAATATCTTAACAGGTTTAATACCAATAATCAATTCCTTACTGTAGGGAATGCTTTTCTTGATCTTGAATTAATTAAGCATTTGATTTATCACACCAGCCTCGGTTTTGAGTACTCAGATGGTCTATACAAAAATGCTGCCCTCATTGGGACAGAAGGACCCGTAAGGGGCAATAATAGCTTTGCAGAGACGGAGACTAAAGANNGTTTTGGTCAGAACCGACTTAATGTACTTGCTGGAACCGAGGCCGTAAAAGATGACTTCTCTCAGTTTGGGGCTGCTACTGCAAATTACGCATTGCAAACTCAAGATTATCTTCAGTTGAGTACAGGCGTTGGAGCCCAAACTAATTTTGGCAATGCAACTGGTTACAGGTTACTGTCCCAGTTCGGAAAATTATTTTATGGCTATTCAGATAAATACCTTGCTTCATTTACTATTCGTAGGGATGGATCCTCTAAGTTTGGTACAAACAATCCATATGGTGTTTTTCCGGCATTTACACTTGGTTGGAGAATAAATAATGAAAACTTCTTTAAAAATCTCGCTTCATCCTTTTCTATTTCAAACTTTAAATTAAGGGGTGGCAGAGGAACTGTTGGTAACCAAATTAGCCTGGGAAATCTTGCAGCCTACACTCTTTATGCTCCAAATTATGGCACAGCCAGTTCCGCATTTCCTCAGTGGCTTAATATTGGTACGGCTTATGATCTCTTTGGCGTAAACACAGGAACCCTTCCTTCCGGTTTTTCCCAAATACAAAAAGGTAATCCTAACCTTAAGTGGGAGCAGGCAACAGAAACAAATCTCGGGCTTGATTTTGGATTCTTAAATGAAAAGATAACTGGTTCTTTTGATTGGTATAATAGGATCACAAGTGGTATATTGACGGTGCCTAAAGTGCCAGCGGCTCTGGGAGAGGGACAGACACAATTTATTAACGGCCCAACAGTGCAAAGTAAGGGATGGGAATTAATAGCGGGCTATAATGACAGAACAAAAAGCGGTTTCGGATATGGCATCACTCTCAACGCTGATCATTTTACGAACGTGATTACAAAAATTTCTGNNGGATGCGCTCCATTCGATTGTAGGGCACTCTCAATTCTCAATTTTTGGATACAAAACAGAAGGGCTTTTTCAAAGTTCCGCTCAGGCGGAAGCTGCTCCCACCCAACCTGGCGTACTTGACGGTGCGCTTAACGGTGCAGGTCGCATTCGATATGCAGATATAGGAGGTGTAGATGCTAATGGTAAGTTAACTGGTCCCGATGGCAAGATTGATGCGAGCGATCAAACCTGGTTAGGTACTACATTACCCAAAGTTGAATATGGAGTNNATGGAGTTCGGTTAAATTTTAGTTATAGGAACTTCGACCTGACTATTTTCGGTTCAGGTGTAGCTGGAAAAACCAGCTTTGACCCTATTAAGTTTTTTAATGATTTTGCGAATGTAAGGACTAATTTTGGATCCGGTGCATTAAATGCATGGTCGCCTCAAAACACAAGCTCGAAAGTTCCCGCGCTAACCATTTTAAATCACAATAGCGAGGACAGGACTTCAGATTACTATTTTGTCAAAGCTAACTACTTTAAGCTTCGAAATGTGATGCTTGGTTATAATTTGCCCAACAAAATTGCTAACGCTATAAGGATGGAAGGTTTAAGAATATATGTCTCTGGGCAAAATTTATTTGCATTCAAATCTAAAGATTTTACCCCTAAAGATCCGGAAAGAACATCCATAGATCTATGGCCAGTGCCTACTGCTGTAACTTTTGGAATAAACGCAAATTTTTAAATTTTTTAAAAACAGATTATGAAACATATTAGAATTAAAATAATTTTGGCAACCTTTATCTNNGCAAAAAATACTTAGATTATAAGCCCCAAGGGGCTTTGGGTGCCAGTGACCTTACCTCACCAACTGCTGTTGATGGTTTGTCAACCGCAGCCTATGCGGGTATTGCAAATGACTGGTGGGACGCCCCTATCACAAGCATGTGGGAATACGGCAGTGTCCGTGGTGGTGATGCTTATAAAGGGGGAGGTGATATTGGTGACCAATTTCAAATGGACAGGTATGAACAGTTTTACCTTGTAAACGGATCCAATAACGGAGCAGGTGATTTTGGTTTCCCTGGNNATTACATGGATCAGGGCATATTCCGCTATTGGACGATGCAATACTGCCTTGAGGGCATTAAACAATTTAACTGATGCTCAATTCCCAAAAAGGACTGTCCGAATTGGAGAGATGCATTTTCTTAGAGGTCACATGTATTTTCTTTTAAAGGTCTTGTTTAGAAACATTCCATGGTTTGATGAGACATTAACAAGTGATCAGATCTTGAAAGTGCCAAATACCATGTCTAGCGATTCTTTATGGCAGAAAATTGAAGGTGATTTTCAGGTAGCGGTTAACGATCTTCCGCCAACTCAACCAGGCGAGCCTGGACGGGCTAACCAATATGCGGCAAAAGCCTATCTGGCGAAAGCACTATTGTACCATGCCTATACTCAGGATGATAATTATAATGTCACAGGGATAGATCAGGCAAAACTTCAACAAGTAATAACATTAACGAACGATGTCATCAATTCAGGTAATTATGCATTGAATCCTGACTTTGCGTATAACTTCCTGGATGGACATGACAATAGCCCTGAGTCTGTCTTTGCCATACAATATTCAGTAAACGATGGAACTCAAATTGGAGGACGATTAAGTATGTCCACGAGTCTCAATTACTTTGCGGGTGCTCCACAATATGGTTGCTGCGCAATTCATGTCCCGAGTCAGGACCTTGTGAATGCCTTTTCAACGGACAGCAAAGGACTCCCGAAGTTTGACACATATAACACCGTTGTGTTAGGAGACGCAGACTTAACCCCGACCGGAGTTACAGTCGATCCAAGGATCGATCATACTATTGGGATACAAGGGCATCCTTTCAAGTACAATGCAGCCATTCCCTATGATCACAGTTGGGAAAGATTGGCCGGTGTGTATGGAGGTTTCGGTACTATGAAAGAATTGCAACTAGCGACCTGCGGATGTTTTAAAAAACTTGGGCCATTTTATGGCACTTCTGTTAATATGGATATAATC
>PLCH01000349.1 GCA_003135585.1 Chitinophagaceae bacterium | reverse complement strand
GATCTGCGATTATTCATTTGCCGAGCAATTTACCCAAGGCTGGAACTGGACCTGGCAGGTTCCCCGGGCAGAATTTGACAAAACCCTTGCCGACACCGTTAAAAAAATGGGGGTCCGGGTATCCTATGAAACCACAGTTACAGGAATTTCTTTTGCGGGCGCTGACTCAGTTACCACGGTTGAAGACCAGCATGGAGACAAAAGCCGGATCGAAGCCAGATTCATAATAGACGGCAGCGGTTACGGGCGGGTAATTCCAAGGTTGTTTAAACTGGACAGACCTTCTAATCTCCCTCCCCGCAAAGCCTTTTTTGCACATACTGTCGATTTAAACCGCTCCCTCTCTGATGAACCGAAACGCATAACCATCGTGGTGCATGAACCTGGTGTCTGGATATGGATTATTCCCTTTTCCAACGGAATTACTTCTCTTGGTTTTGTGGGCAATCCTGAGTTTTTTCAGCAATTCGAGGGAAGCGGAGAACAGCAATTCCGCGAACTGATTGCATCCCAACCTTTTTTGAGTGACCGGTTTAAAAATGTGGAACTGGTATTTGCCCCTAAAATTTTGGAATCCTGGTCTACAACCACCGATAAATTCTATGGAGAGGGCTATGTTCTGACCGGCAATGTAACAGAGTTTCTGGATCCGGTTTTTTCTTCAGGGGTTACACTGGCAACTGTTTCCAGCCAACTTGCCGCGAAATTGGTGATACGCAGCTTACAGGGGGAAGAGATAGACTGGACCCGGGAATATGAACAGCCGATGATGCAGGGAATAAATACCTTCCGTTCTTTCGTGGTTACCTGGTATGAAGGAACCCTGGATACCATTTTCTTTGCCGATGACCAGGATCCCCTGATCAAAAGACAGATATGCTCCGTTCTGGCTGGTTACGTTTGGGATACCGGTAACCCTTATGTGAAAAACCATCTCAACGCTTTATACAAACTGGCAGCAATCATCAAATCCCGGGACATGGTCACAAAAAATAAAATTTGAATACCCAAGAGTATATAACTGCAAGCTGCTCCATCAGCAACCATATTGTTTACAAAAATGGGATCCAGGTGTTTGAAAAAAAATTCACTGCTCTTTCGGAATTTCTGGACGCGGCTTACCTGCACTTTGACATACAATATCCCAGGTTTTATAAGATGGACAACCTGAGCAAATTGGGATTCTTAGGAGTGGAGGTGCTGCTTAAAGATGATTTCAGGCCAGCCGGGTATGAGGCTGAAGAAACCGGGCTGGTACTCGCCAATGCGAGCGCAAGCCTGGATACTGACCTGAAATATTACGGAACTGTATACAGCATTCCCAGTCCTGCATTGTTTGTGTACACACTGCCCAATATCATGATCGGTGAAATCTGTATCAGACACAATTTCAAGGGGGAAAATGCATTTTTTGTATTTAAGCAGTTCGATGCTACATTTATGGAGCAATATGTAAGTAATCTTTTCGGCAACCAGCTTTTGAAGACCTGTATTTGCGGGTGGGTTGAGTTGCTGGAAGAGGGGCATAAATTGGTACTTTTCCTTATTGAGAAGGAAAAGAGAGCCCAGTCCGTTCCCTTTATGGTTGAAAACCTCAGGAATATTTTCCTGAACGGGGCCGCATAGATTTTGTTTGAAAATTTTTATTAAATAAGCTCGTGAAAATGGATAAGCTAATGTCAGATCTGAAAAAACAGATCATCGTTCAATTGAATCTAAGAGACGTGAAACCGGAAGACATTAGTGATGATCAACCGCTTTTTGTGGAAGGGCTGGGTTTAGACTCAATTGATGCACTTGAACTGATCGTCCTATTGCAACAGGAATATAAAATCAAACTTTCCAATGCGGAAGATGGCCCAAAAGTGTTTCAATCTGTAAGGACCATGGCAGACTATATCACCGCTCATCAAGCGCAGAAGGTGTGAACTACCAAAAAATAAGAATTTTCGATCACGCGGGTATTCCAGTTGACCAGCCGTCTTTGTGAGGCCGGCATTTATCCGTCATACAATGACAAAGCAAGCTTTTCCAATTATCTTGGAAGCGGAAAGCTGGTTCCTTAGACCCCAAAATTTAAAGACTTTTGGGCCTTACCTTCACATTATATAAAAATGAGTCCTGATATGTCCGTATTTATTGCCGGCGTAGGAGTGATTTCGGCTATTGGTAACAATACTGCTGAATGCCTGCTTTCGTTTGAAAACGGCAAGGCTGGCATGGATGGGATGAAATATTTACCCTCCGTTCATCGCAAAGAGCTGCCTGTCGCTGAAGTAAAATTGAGTAATGAGGAATTGGGAACTCTTTCGGGCTTATCCCCGGCTTTGAGCCGTACTGCCGTGCTGAGTATGATTGCTGCAAAGGAAGCTTTGGATAATGCAGCTATTGAAAACCTGGGGCAATTTCGTACAGGTTTTATTTCAGCCAATACACTCGGCGGAATGGACAAAACGGAAAATTTTTTCAAGGATTTTCTGATCCATCAGCAGAGAGGAAAATTAAGAGATGTAATTCATCATGAATGTGGCAGTGTGACTGAGCTGGTGGCAGACCGGCTCGGTATACGTCACTATACAACAACCATCAGCACAGCCTGTTCCTCGTCCGCCAATTCAATTATCTTCGCTGCAAAATTGATTAAATACGGTATCCTGGATGTAGCAATAGCAGGTGGCACAGATGCACTCGCCAGGTTTACGCTCAATGGCTTCCATACCCTTATGATCCTGGACAAGGATTTTTGCAGACCTTTTGATGAAAACCGCAGAGGCCTGAATTTGGGGGAAGGAGCAGGATATATCGTACTGGTTTCTGAAAGGGTGGCAGAATCCCTTGGTACCTGTTTGTATGGCAGATTAAGCGGTTACCACAATGCCAACGATGCTTTTCACCAAACAGCTTCTTCTCCCGACGGGCGAGGCTCCTTTCTTGCAATGAAAGGTGCTTTGGAAAAAAGCGGAATACAGCCTTCGGCTATCAGTTATATCAATCTGCATGGAACCGGTACCCAAAACAACGATGTATTCGAAGGTTTGGCAATAAAACAATTATTTGAACCCCGATTTCCAAAAATGAGTTCCACAAAATCCTTTACCGGGCACAGCCTGGGGGCAAGCGGTGGAATGGAAGCCGTATTCTCAGCCCTGTCGGTCAAACACGGGATCATTTACCCCAACCTGCGTTTCAGTGAGCAAATGAAAGAATTACCCTNNGTTTTATCTAATTCGTTTGGATTTGGAGGCAATTGTACTTCCCTGATATTTTCAAAATTGTAAGATGCAAACCTTTATTAGGGCAACCGCGAACATATCACCCCAACAGACATTCGGCCAAACCCAGGCTCCTCCCGGGCTTTTGGCGAATAAGGGTAACCGTATGATTTGCCTAGAGCCTGACTATACAAAATTGATCGATTCAAAGCTGATAAGAAGAATGAGCCGGATAATAAAGATGGGCGTTGCAGCTGCTTTGGGTTGCCTGCAGGAGGCCGGATTGAATTCGCCGGATGCCATTATTACGGGAACCGCCTATGGATGCCTGCAGGATACAGAAACTTTCTTAACCAAAATGATTCAAAACAAAGAGGAGCAGCTGTCCCCGACCGCTTTTATACAGTCCACCCACAATACGGTCGGAGCTCAGATCGCGCTGATATTGAATTGCCACCAGTACAACAATACCTTTGTCCACAGAGGTTTCTCTTTTGAAAGCGCGCTGCTGGATGCAAGTATGCTCTTGCAGGAAAATGAAAGCAATAAAGCCCTGGTGGGAGGTCTAGATGAAATTACGGATAGCAGCCACCTGATTTTGAGCAGAATGGGTTTATNNCTGGTACAAGGGGAACCCTGGCGGGTGAAGGCGCGGCTTTTTTCCTGCTGACCAACCGGCCATCCGAAGAAGATCGGGCCCGACTGGATGGACTGACTACTTTTTACAAACCAGCAAATTCCAATGAAATAGAAAAAAATATTCTTTCCTTCCTCGACTCTCATTCCATTGGTATGGATGATCTTGACCTGGTTATAACCGGCAGGAATGGAGACAAAAAAGGTGACCAGATTTATAACCGGCTAACAGATTCCATTTTCAAACCTGTGCTTTCGGCAAATTTCAAACACTTATGCGGGGAATATCCAACCGCAACCGCATTTGGGTTATGGATGGCGGTTTCCATCCTTTCAACGGGGATTGTTCCGCAATACAGCAGCTTCGGATCTGTACAGTCCAAACCCATACGAAGAATTTTGATTTACAATCACTATCAGAATATACATCATTCCTTATTCCTCGTTTCGGCATGCTGAATTTTAAAAATATAAATATCATTTTCATTACCCTGTTTATCCTTTCGGGAATATACCAGCTGAGATATGGGCTCCCGGTTTTTGTTTATATTCTCATACTACTTTTTTACCTCGCCATTCTTTTCTGGGGTAGTTATTGGGTGGAGTCTGGTTTTTATTTTCGGGTAATTTGTTCGGCAAAAACCAACAATAAGGAAATTGCTGTCAGCTTTGATGACGGACCAGTCCCTGCATATACCCCCGAAATCCTGCAGGTGTTAAAAGATAACGGGGTGCAGGCGGCTTTTTTCTGTATTGGCAAGCGCATAGCAGGAAACGAGCTATTATTTAAAAGGATACACGAAGAAGGCCATATCATTGGCAATCACAGTTATTCCCATGACCAATGGTTTGATTTATTCTCATCAAAAAAAATGGCAGCCGACCTGCAAATGATGAACCTGGAAATGAAAAAACTGTGTGGGTTAAT
>PLCH01000311.1 GCA_003135585.1 Chitinophagaceae bacterium | reverse complement strand
AATATACTGGGTCCTTACCGTTGCATGAGAAACCCGCAAAATTTCCGCAATTTCCTCGTGATCATACCCTTCAAAAAGATACAAACTCAAAACGGTCCGGTACCCATTCGGCAATAATTTTACGGCCTTCTTGACCTCCTCCACCTTAAACTGAATTTCATTTTCATCCAATACCTCTTCTTCGGGTAAATAAGACACATTTGTTTTTTCGATATCAATCATATCCATTTTTCTTTTTCTCAGCTGGTTGATCGATTTATTGATCACGATTTTCTTCAACCAGGCCCCAATTGTTGATTTGTATTGGAAGGTTTCAATGGAGCTGAAAGCATCCAAAAACGCCTCCTGTAGTACGTCCTCCGCTTCGCCCGTATTGTTAACTATCCTGAGGCTGGCGTGATACATTGCCTTAGAATATTTCTGGTATAACGCTTCAAAACTCCGGGAATCCCCCTGTCTGCATCGTTCAACCAATTCATCGTGTAGTATTGGTTCGGTTAATTCCAAAACGGTTGATTTAAGTTGTTATCATAAATACACAAACCGTAGCAGCATGTTGCATGAAGTAATAAAAAAGATATTTATATTTCCAAAGCGTGCCCTAAGTGGTTGACTTTCAATATAGACCTGTAAATTGGCGAGAAAATTCCAATAAGCAGGCTTTTTCTTACTTTAGCGGCAAATTTAAAAACCTGGTCATGGCTGCTATAGCGCACAAAACGGATGTTTTTCAGAGCCCGGATTATTTTGTTTTGGATGACCTGCTCACAGATGAACATAAACTGGTGCGCGAGTCTGTCCGCAATTATGTAAAAAAACAAATTTCTCCAATTATTGAAGATTATGCCCAAAGGGCAGAATTTCCGAGCCAAATTATCAAGCAATTGGGTGATATGGGATGTTTTGGACCGACCATTCCCATTGAATACGGTGGAGGGGGGCTGGATTATATAAGTTATGGTCTGATGATGCAGGAGCTCGAGAGAGGGGATAGTGGCGTTCGTTCGACAGCATCGGTACAGGGTTCCCTCGTAATGTTTCCCATTTATCAATATGGCAGTGAAGCTCAGCGAAAAAAATATTTACCAAAACTGGCGAGCGGTGAATGGCTGGGTTGTTTTGGACTGACAGAACCCGATCATGGTTCGGATCCCAGTGGTATGCTCTCGAATTTCAAGGATGCAGGTGATCACGTCGTATTGAATGGAAGTAAAATGTGGATCAGCAATGCACCCTATTCCCAGGTGGCAGTAGTATGGGCTAAGGATGAACAAGGGGAGATTCGTGGGTTGATCCTAGAAAAGGGAATGGCAGGGTTCAGTACTCCCACTACGCACGGCAAATGGAGCCTTAGGGCATCGTCGACGGGAGAACTCGTTTTTGACCATGTTAAAGTTCCAAAGGAAAATATACTGCCAAATATAAAAGGACTGAAAGGGCCATTAGGTTGCCTGACCAAGGCGCGTTACGGAATAGCATGGGGGACAATAGGCGCCGCCATGGATTGTTATGACACAGCCCTCAGGTATAGTAAGGAGCGGATTCAGTTTGACAGGCCCATCGGTGGATTCCAGCTGCAGCAAAAAAAACTGGCAGAAATGATCACCGAAATTACAAAAGCACAATTGCTGAACTGGCGACTGGGTGTGCTGATGAATGAGGGAAAAGTCACTCCAGCCCAGGTTTCCATGGCCAAACGAAATGGTTGTGAAGTGGCAGCACAGGTAGCAAGAGATGCAAGACAGATGCTGGGGGGGATGGGAATTACGGGGGAATATTCCGTCATGCGGCATATGATGAATATAGAAAGTGTGATCACCTATGAAGGTACGCATGATGTACATTTGTTAATTACGGGAATGGATGTCACGGGCTTAAATGCATTTAAGTAATTCAGCAAGAACTTTTTTTCCCGCAAACAATTTTCCAGGCTCTTATTAATTTGGCCACTGCTTTCGCAGGCTTTGTCCTTACACTTATAACCGAATAATGAGAATTTTCCTTATAGGATTCATGGGTTCAGGGAAAACACACTGGGGCAATTTACTTGCTGTAAAAATGGACTTGCCTTTTTTTGACCTGGATACAGTGATCTCAAAAACGGAAGAATTGACCATTTCGCAGGTTTTTTCAATAAAAGGAGAGGAGTATTTCCGCTATAAGGAAAAAGAGGTTTTGGAAGAATTGGTGAATGATCATGAACGCTTCATTCTCTCCTGCGGAGGTGGAACCCCCTGCTTTTTTAATAATATTGAGTTTATGAAAAAAAGCGGGAAAGTCGTTTGGCTGAATACTTCCATTGAAACTTTGAAGGAAAGGCTGCTCAAGGAACGAATGTTGAGGCCACTGATCCGCTCTATCGGAGATCGTGAACTCAGAACTTATATTATCCGCAAACTGGGTGAAAGAAAGATGTACTATGAACAGGCCGATATGATGGTGAATGAAGAAAGCATTTCAATTGAACCACTGGTTGAATTACTGAAAAATGAATAAAAATTTTTTATCCATCGCTTCTTTACTGGGAGCTTTGTCGGTTGCCTTAGGTGCTTTTGGAGCACATAAATTAAGAGAGATACTTCCCATAGATTTTGTGGCGGTATTTGAGACGGGCGTCCGCTATCAGTTTTATCANNTGCATGAGAGGTTTCAAAACAAATGGATGCTATGGGCGGGGAATTGTTTTATAATAGGAATTATTTTGTTTTGCGGTTCCCTTTACGCACTTACCATATTGAAAATGACCGAAACTTCCGGAACCAAATACGCAGGCATCGTAACCCCGTTCGGGGGATTATTTTTGATAGCGGGCTGGTTATTCTTGTTGGCAGGCATTACCAGAACTGAACATAAAACATGACCGGATGCACGGTTCCCTAAAGGGCCACGCCTATTATGGTTGTAGTTCCCTGACTATTTTGAATGCTGAAATCACCCTCAATGGATTCCATTCTTTTTTTCATGTTTTGTAGGCCATTTCCAAATTTTCTTAATTTATCCATATTGATTCCAACACCATCATCTGATATTTCGATCGTCAATTTTTCATCGACTCTGATATTTATGATAACGTGGGAAGCCTGGGAATGTTTAAGAACATTGTTGAGTGCTTCCTTTACACATAGAAACAAGTTTCTTCTTTTCTCACCACTAAGGTCCTTTGTTGGAATTGTATCTGGTATATTAAAATGGCAGTCAATGGGAGTACTTTCAAAAAATTCCACCCCAAAGGCGCGGATATAAGCCACCAGGCTTTCCACGGTATCATTGGAACTGACCATTGTCCAGATGATGGTATTCATTTTATTGAGGAGCTCATTGGCGGAATGAGAAATTTTTTCAATTTCAGGCAGGGTTTTTTCTTTCATTTTGGATTTTACAATTTCACTCATAAGCCGGATGGCTGTCACCCCTGAACCAAGTTCGTCATGCATGTCGGTGGATATACGCTTTCTTTCCTGTTGTTTCGCTTCGAGGATAGCAACCTGCTTTTCAAATTCCTTGCGCTCATTTTCCAATTTTAATCTACCCTGTTCCTTAACACGCCCGATCAGATCCTTTTTGTTTTTATAGGTTAACCCTGCCATGAAGAAAATCAACTCCATTATCAATCCAATCTGGTAATAGAACAAAGAGTCGTTAAATAGGCTGTCTGGAGAGTCTGAGACCCTGATCGGTGTCACAATTAATAAAAAGGAAATAATAGAAAAAAAGGTTAGCATACATTGCCCTGCAACCAGATAATTCATCAGCGGTTCTTTTTTCCACAAACCGTAAATAATAAATATTACGCTGACAAGAAGCAGGAATTGCTTGGTAATGTTTTCAATAAAATCAATTAGGGAAAATTTATCAGTTACAAAATAGAGGACAGCGTAAAGGATTGTTAGGGCAAGAATCACCCAGTTACTGATTCCCAGAACTTTTTCAAGAAATGGATGGGTTTTTTTTGTATCAAGAAATTTCCTGAAGAAGAGCAGGTAAAAAGAATAGCCGGTAATTTGAATGATAAAGTCCAGATAGCCTTCAAAAAAGTAATTAAAGGAAGTGAATGACCCCGAAAGGTAAGATTTCAGGAACAACAGAGCCCCCATACAAAAAGCGTAAACAGAATAATAGAGGAATTCAATTTGGTAATTCTGAAGATAAACAGCAACAGAATAAAAGATCATCATTAATAAAATGCCGGCCGTCAAGTAGTTTAAAAAATTTGCAGAGTTTTTTTTGCTCAGCAGATTGGTTCTGAAATAGGGAAAAAAATCCGCCTGTATAAGTTTTGGGGAAAGGCGGCTTAAGGTGGTGCGTATATAATTCAGTCTTGCAAAATATAAAGATTTTTCATGAGGCGAAAAACGAATTAAGGCGAAACCGCCCGACCGGTTGCTGTCGGTAGAATAATTCTTCAAAGGGGCAAAACTATTTTTAACATTTTCGGGGGATGCCTTGAAAAGTTCTATTTTTTCACAAAAGGGACCCGGGAAAAAATAAAGTTCTTGGTTGGAATCCGAGCTATTATAAAGATAGAATTTGAGAAAGACGGGCCTCCCGATCAAATCAAAAGGGATTTTTTGTTCGTAAGACAAGAGTATTTTTTCAGAAAAATCCAGGTAAGGGATACTGTCGTCTGGCAAATCTTTTCTATCTGTCGCCTTGAAGGAAATGGATTGGTTGATCAATTGAACAAATTTCACTTTGGAGACGTCCAGNNGAAGTATCGGCCGGCAATTGAGCGTTTGTTTGATTCTGGAGCACCAAAAAGACTGTGGCAATACAGATTTTTACCAGGATTTTTTTACCAGGACCATTTTTTTTTACCCGTGGGCAAGGATACCCTATTTGTTCGGAAATACTTTTCATATGCTGTCACCGCAGTTGCTCGGAATAAAGGG